>DATBPR010000533.1:0-1805 GCA_036561285.1 Candidatus Limnocylindrales bacterium
CGGGTGATCCTCGATGACGACGGCCGCCGGATCGAGGCGACGGAGTCGCGCTACGCGGCGGACCGCTACGCGCTGGACGTCTCGTTCGACGTGGAGCAGGCGCCGGCCGACCCTGGACCGACGAACGGAGGGACCCGCTGATGGCCCGGACCGAGCTGCGCGGCCGCCTCGTCCTCGACGACGGCGTCGCCAGCGGGCGGATCGTCGTGGAGGACGAGTGGATCGCCGGGGTCGACCTCGAGGCAACCGCCACGGAGACGGCAGGCGACGCGGACGGGCTGCCGTGGCTCGCGCCAGGCTTCGTCGACGTCCATGTCCACGGCTGGGGCGGCTTCGATGCGATGGGCCCAACCGAGGACCTCGACGGGATGGCACGCGCCCTGCTCCGCCAGGGCGTCACGTCGTTCCTGCCGTCCGGCTGGACCACTCCGATGCCCGTCCTCCAGGCGTTCGCCGAGCGTGTCCGGGGCTGGATTCCGAACGCACCGGCCGATGGTGCCGAGCCGCTCGGGTTCAACCTCGAGGGCCCGTTCATCTCGGCGGCGCGGAAGGGCGCCCACAATCCCGAGTTCCTCCAGACGCCCGCGGACGTGCCGTGGTCCGAGATCGAGCCGCTCCTCGACGGCCTCCGCCTGACGACGATCGCGCCCGAGATCCCGGGCGCGCTCGAGCTGATCCGCCGCCTGCGCAAGTTGGGCGTCCGGGTCGCGATCGGCCACTCCGCGGCCGACCTCGAGGAGGCCCTCGCCGGCTACGACGCCGGCGGCACGACGACGACGCACCTCTTCAACGCGATGACCGGGATCGAGCACCGGGCGCCGGGCGTCGCGGTCGCTGCCCTGACCCGCGACGATGCGTTCGTCGAGCTGATCGCCGACGGCCACCATGTCGACCCCGCGCTCTGGCCGATCGTCCAGCGGACGAAGCCGGTCAACCGGTTGATCCTCGTCTCCGATGCGCTCGCGATGGCGGGCATGGGCGACGGCCGGGTCACCGTCGGCGAGATGGACATCGACATCGTCGGCGGCCGCTGCACCATCGTCGGGACGTCCACGCTGGCCGGCTCGGTCATCGCCCTCGACACCGCGATCCGGAACCTCGTCCGCTACGGGTCGTCGGTGCCGGCGGCCGTCGCGGCCGCGAGCGCCAACCCGCTGGAGATGCTCGGCGTCGAGGATCGCGGCCGCCTCGAAGCAGGTCTGCGGGCGGACCTCGTCGAGCTGACTGACGACCTGCGGGTGTCCCGAGTCTGGCGGGCCGGTCAGGTCGTCGAGGGCGCCTAGGGGAGAGCGGGCGACGGCGCCTGCGGGCCCGCCGCCGGAGTCGTCAGGCCGAGGCCTTCGCCGCCGCCTTCTTGCCCGTCCCGTTCGAAGCCTCGAGCGCCTTGCGCGCCTTGTCCCAATCGGCCCGGAACTGGACGATGCCCTTGTCCGTGAGCGGGTGATGGACCATCTGCTGGAGGACCTTGAACGGGATCGTCGCCACGTGGGAGCCCGCCAGCGCGGCCTGGGTCATGTGGAGCGGGTTCCGGATCGACGCCGCGAGGACCTCCGTGTCGAGCTCGTGGATCGTCACGATGTCGACGAGCTCGCGGATGACGATCATCCCGTCCTGGTTGATGTCGTCGAGGCGGCCGACGAACGGCGACAGGAGCGACGCGCCGGCCTTCGCCGCGAGGAGCCCCTGGTTCGCGGTGAAGATCAGGGTGCAGTTCGTCTTGATCCCCTCGTCGGCGAACCGTGAGATCGCCTCGAGGCCCTCCTCGCTCATCGGGACCTTCACGACGATGTTCGGGGCGAGCTTCG
>DATBPR010000534.1:0-2117 GCA_036561285.1 Candidatus Limnocylindrales bacterium
CGCGATCGTCAGCGCGGAGGCATGGCGGCGCCGATGGCCACCGTGATCGCGACGACGCCGAAGACCAGGAGCACGGCGCCCGAAAGCCGGTTGACCCAGCGCAGGGCGTTCCGGGTCAGACGGCTCCGGAGCCGGCTCACGGCGAACGTCAGCCCGACCCACCACGTCGCCGAGCCGAGGAAGACGCCGAGGGTCAGCAGAGAGGCCTCCAGCGCGGACCCGCCGCTCAGCCCGAGCCCGGCGAAGATCCCGGCGAAGGACAGGATCGTCATCGGGTTGGTCATCGTCAGCCCGTAGATCGAGAGGAACGCACCAACCAGCCCGGGCCGCTCCCGAACCGCGGCCTCGTCCTCGGCCGGCTCGGCGGTCATCGTCCGGATCGCCAGCCAGAAGAGGAACACGCCACCGACGAGCGCGAGCGCCGGCCGGACCCCGACGAGCACCGCCGTGATTGCCGTGAGCCCGAACGCCGCGACGCCGCCGTACGACGCGTCCGCGAGGGCGACCCCCATCCCGGACGCGAGGCCGTAGACCTGCCCGTGGGCCAGCGTCCGGCGGATCGTCAGGAGGCTGATCGGCCCGACGGCCGCCGCCACCGTGAACCCGACGAGGAGGCCCCGGGCGAGGTACGAGGGATCCATGGCTTGGTGACTCCAGTCTGTGGCGCCGCCGGCTGCCGGGGATCGAGAGGACGCGGGTACGAAAAAAGGCCCCCGGCCGGTGCCGAGGGCGGTGGTCCGATCGAAGGCGCCGCTCCGGGCGCGCGTCGTCAGGCCGGGCTCACCCTCGTCGAGGGCTGCTGCCGGCGGTCGGTCGCGCGGAGGTTCCGGGTCGCGTGCACGGGCGGACTGTCGCCGCTCGCGTCGGCGGTGTCAATCCGGAAGCGGTCGAGGCGATCCGGGCCGCACGCCGGTCTATGCTCGCGTCAGGAGGTCCAGAGATCGATGCAGGAACACCAGCCGGTCCCGAGCGCCACGGGCCCGATCCCGCCGACATCGGCCTCCGAGCCGAACCCGTTCGAGGATCCGCGATCGCTCCAGATCCTCTCGACCGAGCACTGGAGCCTCCTCGCGACCCGCTCGCTGAGCTGGAACGAGTCGTTCAGCCGGGCCGGGCTGTTCCTCTCGGTCGTCTCGGCGACGGCGGTCGCGCTGGCGCTCGTCGGCCAGGCGACGAGCTTCGGGGACCGCTTCACGGCGTTCGCCCTGGTGATGCTCCCGATCGCCCTGTTCGTGGGGCTCGCCACCTTCACCCGGCTCGACGAGGTGAACGCCGAGGACTTCGTGTGGGTCGCCGGGATGAACCGGATCCGCCACGCCTACCTCGAGATAAACCCGCGCCTGGAGCCCTACTTCATCACCGGCTGGACCGACGATCCGGCGGGCATGGAGCGGACGTTCGGCATCCATCGGCCGGGCAGCGCGGCGGCCCACTGGGTGGTGACGATGCCCGGGATGGTCGCGGTGATCGACGGGGTCCTGGGCGGGCTCGTCGTCGGGCTGGCCCTGAATGCCGTCAGCGGGATGGAGATGACCGGCTCGATCGCCGCCGGGCTGATCGTCGGGATCACGATCCCGATCGTGCTCGCCCTCCGGTCCCGCAACTCGGTCCGCTGGTTCCTCGGCGTGTTCCGGCCGCGGTTCCCCTCGGGCGATGAGTCGCTGTACGACTGGTCAGGGCCGCTCCGCGGCGGCTCCAAGGACAATCCGGGCAAGCCGGGCGCGTGACTCGTCGCCGGTCATGACCGTGTCGGCGACGACGGCCCGGATTCCCAGCGCCTCCACCTCCGCCGCCAGCCCGGCGTCCACCGTGTCGAGGACGAACGCGTCGATCAGGCCGGCGTAGACCCGGGCCACGCCCAGCGCGCTCGCCTCGTGGCCGAGCGACGCGAGCATCCGGTCCGCCGGCCCCTTAAGCGCCTTGCCGCCGATGATCCCGCTGACGGCGACGACCGCGGCGCCGCGATCGCGGGCGGCCACGACCCGGTCGCGCAGCCCGGGCAGCGCGAGGATCGGTCCGATCGACACGATCGGGTTCGACGGGGCGATGACGATCGTCCGCGTCGCGTCGAGCGCCTCGACGACGTCCCCGGTCGGGCGGGCCGCGTCGATCCCCGC
>DATBPR010000535.1:0-2604 GCA_036561285.1 Candidatus Limnocylindrales bacterium
GGCCGGCGAGCCGTTCCGGCTCCGCAGCCGCTGGATGCTGGTCTTCGACGGCGCCCGCCTGGGCTGGCGCCACCTCCAGGCCAGGATCCACGGCCACGAGCACGTCGAGCCGCTCGAGATGAGCTCGTACGGGACGCGGACGGCGTTCGGGGTCGGGATGATCCACGGGATCGGCGCAGAGACCGGGACGCAGGTCCTCCTCATCGCGGCCGTCGGCGGGGCGGCGAGCGCCGGCCTCGGCGTCCCGATGCTGTTCGCGTTCGTCATCGGGCTGTTGCTCTCGAACTTCGCGATCGTGCTCCTGAGCTCCGCAGGCTTCGTCGCGAGCCAGACGCGCGAGCGGATTTACGTCGTGACCGGGGCCGTCGCGGGGATCTTCAGCCTCGCCATCGGAACGGTGTTCCTGTTCGGGCTCGAGGGCGGACTGCCCAGCCTCGAATCGATCCTTCCGTTCTAGGCCGCCGTCCAGGGTGATGACCGAGCGCCCGGCATCGGCCGGCTGGGACCAGGTCCGCGACCGTCTGCACGCGCAGGGGCTCCGCTGGACGCCCCAGCGGCGGACCCTCGTCGACGTCCTCGCGCGGACGACCGGACATGTGACCGGCGCGGAGCTCGTCGAGCGCTGTCGGGCGATCGATCCGGCGACGACCCCCTCCACGGTGTACCGCACGCTCGACGTGCTCGAGGACCTCGGGTATGTCAGCCACCATCACGGAATCGACGGACGGGAGGAGTTCCACGTCCTGCCGATCGAGGCCCACGGCCACCTCCACTGCCGGTCGTGCGGCGGGTCCTGGCAGATCGAGCCCGACGAGGCCGAGGCGATCGCGGCCCTCTTCGATGGGCGGCGGTCGTTCGCCGTGGATCGCTCGCACGTGACGATCACCGGCCGCTGCTCCTCGTGTGCCGCCGCGGAGGCCGCCCTCACGGACTGACCGGCGACGCCGAAGGCCACTGGGACCATCGGACCATCGGCTCCGGGCCGGTCCCCTGATAGCATGGGCGGTGGCCGAACCTCCCTCAAAGGGGACGGGGGACCCACCCTCGGGGCGAACCGCGAAGATCGCGGCGGCGAACCCACGCCGAGCCCGACAGCTCACCTCGCAGGCCGAGCGGGAACTCGCTACCTGCCTCGAGGTGTCCGTGATCCGGCCGTCACTCCCATCCGGCGCGTCCCGAAGGACGATCGGGCGCAACCTCGCCCTCGACGTCCTCGTCGCGGTCGGGATGGGCGTCACGATGGCCCTGATCAGCTCGATCCTGCCGACGGTCGCCCGGCGCGGCGGCCTCGCCCCGATCGGGCTGTCGGCCCTCGCCGCGGCGCCGTTCGTCGCGAACCTGCTCGGCGCGTTCGCCGGCCGGTTCGGTCCCCGGAACACCGCCCAGCTCGGCCTGGTGCGCGGCCTCGGCGCCGCCGCCCTCCTCGTGCTCGTCCTCGTCCCACCCGCGCCGGTCGTCATCGCGGTCGCGGTGGCGTTCTGGCTCAGCATCTCGTTCGGTGGCCCGTTCCATCTCCGCCTGTGGGGGGCGATGTACCCGGCCCGTCTGCGCGGCCGCGTGGTCGGCGTCCTCGGCATGGGCCGCGCCGCGGCCGGCGCCCTCGCCGCGTTCATCGGCGGCGTGCTGGCCGACGTCATCGGCGGCGAGCAGGCGGTCGCGGTCGCCGGGATCGTCGGCGTGGCCTGCGCGGTCGGCTACCTCGGGCTCCGGGCGACCGCCGCCGAGCAGCCGCGCTCGTACTCGGCCCGCGAATCGATCCGCGCGCTGCGCGATCGGCCGGTCCTGTCGCGGATCGCCGTCGCCCAGGGGTTCTACGGCGGCGGTCTGATCGCGGCCTCGCCGCTCTTCGCCCTCGTCCATGTCGACCGGTTGAACCTGAGCCTCGCCGACGTCGGCGTCATCGGCATCCTGACCGCCGTCGCGACCACGGTGGCCTTCCCGCTCTGGGGCCTCGTCGCCGACCGGTTCGGCGCGATTGCCGCGCTCCGAACCGGCAGCGCGATCGGCCTCCTCTCGCTCGTGGGGTACGCCATCGCGCCGTCCGTCGTCGTCCTGTGGTTCGCGGCGATCGCGGCCGGGATCGCGAGCGCCTCGATCGACGTCGGAATCGCCGCGGCTGTCAGCGACCAGACGCCACTCTCCTCGCGGGCCGCGGCGATGGCCGGCTGGAACGCCCTGACCGGCGCCCGCGGGATCGTAGCCGCCTTCCTGATGAGCGCCCTGCTCCAGGTCGGGCTGATCGACGTCACGGTCGGGCTGCTCGCCTGCACGGCGACGTCGGCGATCGGCGTGGCGATGTTCGTGCGGGCCGGGCGGGCCGTGGCGGAACCGGCGGTCCGGGTCGCGCCCGCGCCCGCTGCCGCGGCCGTGAAGGCGGGCGTTCCCGCCGGCTGATCCCATCCCGATCCCGCGAAACGGCGACGGGGCTCGCTGCGCCGCCGACTAGCATTCGGCGATGCGCCTGACCGCCTGGGAGGAGGAACGACTCCTCCTCTTCGCCGCCGCGGAGCTGGCCCGGCGGCACCGGGCCGCCGGCCTCCGGCTCAATGCGCCGGAGGCGACCGCCCTGATCTGCGACGCCATGCTCGACGCAGCCCGCGCGGG
>DATBPR010000536.1:0-4527 GCA_036561285.1 Candidatus Limnocylindrales bacterium
ACCGCCAGGAGGCCCAACCCGGCGAAGTTCGTCGTGCCGGCGAGGATGTCCTTCGCCGTGAGGTAGTGGAACAGCGACAACGGCTGCAGCCCCTTCGCGTCGGACCAGAGCGAGCCGAGGATCTCGAGGAAGTAGGACGCGATCACGATCGCGAGCGTCACGCCGATGGCCGGCGAGAGCCGGTCGAACGAGACCGACGCGGCGAGCCCGATCGTCCCGATGGCGCCCCACAGGAGCATGCCGTTCAGCCAGAGCAGGGGCAGCCGCTCGAATGGCAGCTCGTCGAGGACGCCCGCCGCCGCGCAGCCGATGACCGTTCCGACGAGCGACGACGCGAGCACGAGGCCGAGGAACAGCACCAGCGCCACCAGCAGGGTCGCGTACAGCGTGCGGCGCGACAGCGGGCGGGCGAGGACGACCTCCAGCGTGCCCCGCTGGCGCTCGCCGGCGACCGCGGCGGTCGTGAACCCGATGGCGAAGATCGAGATCAGGACGATCGCGATCGGGTGGATGTAGCCGAGGGCGATCGAGCCGCCGAGGGTGAACGGATCGCCGCCGCCGAAGTTCATGAGCTCCTTCGGGAAGATCCCCGAGTCGACGACCTGCTTGATCTGCTGACCGAACGAGGCGTAGACGACCGGCAGGAACACGCTCCACGCGGCCATCGCGACGCAGACGATCAGCAGCCGCGTCCGGTTCGAGCGCCAGACGTGGCCGAACAACGAGCGGCTCATGCCACCGGCGCTCCGGCGGGATCAGCCGGAGGGGCCGCCTCGGGCGTCGCCTCCCCGTCGGCGGGCTCCGAGTCCTCGTACAGCTCCAGGAAGGCCTGCTCGAGGTGGGCGGGCTCGATCGTGAGGTCGGTGATCCGGTGGCCGGCGATCGCGGCCAGGAACGGCCCGACGTTGCCCTCGAGCTGGCATGTCAGGCGGCCGTCCGCTGCGCGGGCGACGCCGCTGACGCCCGGCACGCCCTCGAGAGCCGGGGCGGCGCCGTCGGCGACGCGCATCTCGACGTTGCGCTTGCGATGCTCGAGGAGGCTCGCCACGTCCTGGAGCGCGACGAGCCGCCCACGGCGGACGATCGCGACGCGGTCGCAGACCCGCTCGACCTCCGAAAGCACGTGGGACGAGAAGAAGATCGTCCGGCCGGCGGCTCGCAGGTCGTCGAGGATCTCGTAGAACGCGCGCTGCATCAGCGGATCGAGCCCTTCGGTCGGCTCGTCGAGGATCGCGAGCTCCGGGTCGTGCTGGAGCGCCTGGACGATCCCGATCTTCTGGCGCATTCCCCGGGAGTAGTCGCGGACGGGCCGGTCGAGCGTCCGCGCGGACAGCTCCAGCCGGTCGCACAGCTCGGCGCGGCGGGCCGGGCGCCGGCCGGTCAGCTCGCCGAGGTAGTCGAGCAGCCGCTCGCCGGTCAGCGAGTCGTAGAGGGCGATCCCGCCCGGCAGGTAGCCGACCCGTCGCCGGATCTCGACGCTGTCGCGGACGATGTCGTGGCCGACGACCGAGGCCGACCCCGCCGTCGGATGGAGGTAGCCGAGTAGCAGCCGGATCGTCGTCGACTTGCCCGCGCCGTTCGGCCCGAGGAAACCGAAGATCTCGCCCTCGTGGACCGCGATGGAGAGGTCCTCGAGCGCCCGGATCTCGCCGGCCGACTGGTGACCGGGCCGGTGGATCGGCGGCTCGCGATGGCCGTACCGCTTCGTCAGCCCGGAGGTCGTGAGAGCGTCCATCCGTGCCGAAGGCTACAGGACCGGCGGGCAGCGATGACCCCTAGACTGGGCGCTCCGTCAGGAGGAGAGGTCTGATGCCGAAGTCCGTTCCCGAGCTGCCGGGGATCCCGCCGAGCAGCCTGCCCTTCTCGAAGGTCGTCGAGGCGAACGGATTCGTCTTCCTCGCCGGCCAGATCGGCGACGCCCCCGGATCGAACGGGACGGTCCCGGGCGGGATCGAGGCGGAGACGCGCCAGGCGCTCGAAAACGTCGGCGGGCTGCTCCGCGCGGTCGGGCTCGACTACGCCGACGTCGTGAAGTGCACGCTCTACATCACCGACTTCGCCGACTTCGCGGCGGTCAACGCGGTCTACCGCGAGTTCTTCCAGGGCGACCTGCCGACGCGGGCGACGGTCCAGGTCACCGCGCTGGCCCTCGGTGCGCAGTTCGAGATCGAGGTGATGGCCGCACGCTGACAGCGCGACGCCCGCTCCGGTCGTCCGGAGCGGGCGTCGAGACGCCTGGGGGCGCGGGGGTCAGGTGCCCACGACCAGCTCGTCGATCGCGACGGGCCGTCCGCTGCTGGACACCGCGATCCGGATCGTGTGCGCTCCGCCGGCCGGGAAGGCCCGCGAGAACAGGACGAGCCGGGGGTGGAAGGTCGATCGCCGGAGGTTGACCGTGGTGACGTACCTGCCGTCGAGGTAGACCCGGGCGGCGCCGCGGGTCGGCCCGACCGGACCGATCCAGGCGATCCCCGTGCCGGTGAACTGCATCGTCGCGGCGGCGCCGGTGCGAGTGGCGTACTTCACCTGTCGGCCGGCGTAGGCCGAGAACCGGGCCGTCGACCAGTTGCCGCGGTACGCGATCGCCGACGCGGTCTCCGGAACCCGGGTGTCGGTCGAGTCCATCCGAAACGTGGACCGACTCGCGGCCACGATCGGCGTCGTCGGGCCCGTCTTCATGATCGCCATGACCCGGGCCACGTACGTCCGCGAGAACGACGACCAGAGGGCCGGGTTGCGCTCACCCGAACCCGTCAGCCACCAGTGGGCGACGGCCGGCCACGAACCGAGCCAGACGTAGAGCGCGGTCGCCTTGCGGTGGGCGACGATCTCCTGGTTCGCAGGGGTCTGCGGGGCCGTCGAGCTGCCGATGTACGAGCGGGCCCAGGCGGCCCAGCTGCTCGGCAGGATCTGGTATTTCCCGTACGCCCCGCTGGAACTGTTGCGGGCCGTGTAGCTGCCTCCCGATTCGACCTGGCCGAGCGCGTACAGGAAGGGCTCGAGGCCTGGTGGCGGCGTCGCCGAGCTGATCTCGGCGGGCGTGATCGTGAGGACGATGGTCGCGGCGAGGATCGCCGCAGGGACCGCGCGACGGCGGCCGAGCGCTTCTCGCAATGGTGCTCCTTCCTGCCAGGACAGCACGGTGAGCGTGCCGGCGATGGGACGGGCGAACCGCGAAGCCTGCCAGGGACGGGCGCCAGGTCGGAATGCGCCACGCGTCGGGCCGGGCCGCCGGTCGCCGCTGATGTTCGAGCGACGCGTCCTCCGGATCTCGCGCCGATCTGCCTGAGGGTCCAGCAAGCATACGGGCCGTGTCCACCCCCGACCGCTCCGGACCCTACCCGACGGCACTCACCTGCGGGTCATCGGCCGTGTCGGCGCCGCTGATCGGCCGCTCATCGGCGGCTCATCCACCGTGGGCCAGCAGGAAGGCCGCCGCCCGGTCGAGGGCATCCTCGAGCACGGGCTTCAGGGTGTGGCCCAATCGCGGATAGGTGACGAGCTCCGCATCCCGGAGCAGCGGCAGCCGCTTCCGCAGCAGCTCGATCCGGGCGAACGGGTCCGCCTCCCCGGAGAGCAGCAGCACCGGGCAGCGGATCGCCGGCCAGTGGACGGTGCGGGCGTCCGCCTTGTCGGGCGAACCGGGCGGATGGAGCGGATAGCTGAACAGCACGAGCGCCCCGTAGTCGGTCCCGGGCTCCGCCGCGGCCAGGCTGGCCACGCGGCCGCCGTAGGACTGCCCACCGACCGCGATCGTCAGGCCGTCGGCGCCGGGCGCATCCGGTCCGTCGGGCACGATCGTGCGGAACACCGGCACGGCCAGCTCGGCCTGCTTGACGGGCAGGTCGATCGCCCGGGCGTCCACGCCGCGCGCGACCAGGCCCCGGACGTGGTTGGCCATGCTCGCCGACGTGCCGCTCGCCCCGTGGCCCACGTAGAATCGGACGGTCATCGCGACAGGGTAGCCGCGACCGGGGGCCCGGTCCCGATGGCCCGATCGGATCGACCCGCTCAGCCGGTCGACCCATGGCCGGCTCGGTCCGCACACCCACAAGGTGGACCGGCCCGCAGAGGAATCTCGACGTCCCGATGCCCCGGTCCCCCAGCCGCCCCATCCCCCGCGCTTCCGCGACCGCTGTCCGCCTCGTCCTGGCGGGCCTGGTCGCGCTGTCCGCGAGCGGGCTCGGAGCCGCCTCGGCCGCCGGCGCGGATCGCTGGCCCACTCCCCCGCCTTCGCCGCAGGGCACGGTCCTTCCGCCCCGACCGACCATCCCGCCGCGACCGGTCACGAGCGTGACCTTCTTCGGCCGCGGCTGGGGCCATGGCGTCGGGCTGTCGCAGTACGGCGCCCGCGGCCGCGCCCTCGCCGGACAGACCGCCGCCCAGATCCTCGCTCACTACTACGTCGGCACGATGCCGGGCATCGTCGCGACCTCGACCGCGATCCGCGTCCTCGTCGTCAGCGGCTTCAAGCCGACCGTGACGTACCCCGCGAAGGTCATCGCCCATGGGGGGACGTGGACCGTC
>DATBPR010000537.1:0-5403 GCA_036561285.1 Candidatus Limnocylindrales bacterium
ACGCTCGCCGAATTCATGTTCGACGATTCCGAGTCCATGATCCGCATCGACATGTCGGAATACATGGAAAAGTATGCGGTCTCGCGCCTCGTCGGCGCACCACCCGGATACGTGGGCTACGAGGAGGGCGGCCAGCTGACCGAGGCAGTCCGGCGGCGGCCGTACCAGGTCGTCCTGCTCGACGAGATCGAGAAGGCGCACCCGGACGTCTTCAACGTGCTCCTGCAGGTCCTCGACGATGGCCGGCTCACGGACAGCCAGGGCCGGACCGTGGACTTCAAGAACACGATCATCATCATGACCAGCAACATCGGCAGCGCGGCCATCGCGGCCAGCGGCGCGCGCAGCGGCGACGCCGCCTACGAGGAGATGAAGCGCGAGGTCACCGAGACGCTCGGCTCGCACTTCCGGCCGGAGTTCCTCAACCGGGTCGACGAGATCATCGTCTTCCACGCCCTGTCCGAGGCCGACCTGGAGCGGATCGTCGAGCTGCTGCTCCACGGCCTCGAGCGACGGCTGCTCGAGCAGGACCTCCGGATCGACCTGACGCCGGCGGCCCGGGGGCTGATCGTCCGCGAGGGCACGGACCCCGCCTTCGGGGCGCGGCCGCTGAAGCGGACGATCCAGCGGCTCGTGGAGAACCCGCTGGCCCGGGCGCTCCTGAAGGGCGAGTTCTCGCCCGGCGACACGGTGAAGGTCGACGCGGACGCGGTCTCGGGGACGCTCGTCTTCTCGACCGAGCGCTCGACGGTGGTTGCCGATGCCAATGCCCGGCGCGACGCCCGGGCCGCAGGCGGCGAGCCGGAGTCCGAGGAAGGCGAGCCGGTCGCGGCCGGTACCGGCGGCCGGCGGCGCAAGAGCGCCTTCGACGTGCCCGACATCGAGCCCGAGAAGCACGACCGCGATGGCGGCGAGCTGGTTAATTGAGACTCGTGTCGCGGCCCGCCTGACCCGTGCGGTTCGACCACGCCGCGACCCGGCTGATGGGGCTGCCGATGCCGGCCGCCCTGCCCGACGGCCCGGCCGAGCTGATGCCGGTCTTCACGGATGGGCGCCTCCGACCCCGGCTCCGGCCGTCGACCACGGCGCGGCCGGCTGCCGTGCTCGCGCTCATGTTCCCGGACCGGGACGGCCTCGCCCGGATCGTCCTGACCGAGCGACGAACCTACGACGGCCATCACAGCGGCGAGGTCAGCCTGCCCGGCGGCAAGGCCGAGGACGGCGACGTCGACCCGGCGGCGACGGCCCTCCGCGAGGCCCGCGAGGAGGTCGGCCTGGACCCGGCTGCGGCCGGCGTGCGGGTCGTCGGGACGCTCGGCGAGGTGTTCATCACGGTGAGCGACTTCCGGATCACGCCGATCGTCGCCGTCGCGGACCGGGCTCCGGTCCTCCGCGCGAGCGAGGCCGAGGTCGCCCGGATCCTGACGCCACCCGTCTCGGCGTTCCTGCCCGGCGCCCCGATCGAGATCGTCGAGCGGCGGATCGGCGACTGGCCGCTCCGCTATGGCGGCTACCGGATCGGCGGGCTCCATGTGTGGGGAGCCACCGCCAGGATCCTGGGCCAGCTCGGAGCGGTGCTGGCCGCGGACACGTTGACCGGGGATTGACGGCGCGACAAGCCTGCGACAACGAACGCCCCGGACGGTGACGGCACGGGCCGCCCGCCCGGACGGCCGGAGCCGGAGGAATCGATGCTGCGAGCCTTCGCGCTGGGGGTGTTGGTCGGGGTCCTCGGGGCCCTCGCGTGGATCGTCGAGGCGATCGGCCGGAACGCGGCCGCCGACCCGAAATACGGGCTGTGGCCGCGAAACGACGGCAGCGACCAGGCGCTCGGCACCGTCTGGGATCACGGAGCCTAGCCGCGGTTGTCGTCTGCGGCGACACCCGAACTGGCGGTCAACGCGGCTCAGCGTTGCGGTGGCTGCCAGCTCCCGACATCGTCCGGGACCCCGTTACTGACGACGAGAGCCGCACCGCTCTGCACATCGATCGCCACGAGCCGGTCCGGGCGTCCGTCGTCGCTGAGCCTGACGGCCAGGACGCGGGTTCCGTCCTGTGACCAGACGGCTGGCGTGTTCGCGACGACCTGCGGCAGCACCCTCACCGCCGCGCCCGTTGCGTCGGCCACGACCAGGTGGAACCGCGACGTGCCCGGTGCGATCTCGCGAAGCCAGGCGAGCCGCGAGCCGTCCGGCGACCACGTCGGCCCGAGCTCGTCGGCCGGGTCGTTCGAGCGATCGACCTCGGGCGACCCGTCGAGCCCGACCGTCCAGATGTCACGCTGGAACCTGTCCGTTCCGGTGGTCTCGGACGCGAACGCGATCCGCGCGCCGTCCGGGGACCAGGCAGGCGTCGCGAAGCCGGCGCCCCGCGATCTGATCGTCGTGAGCTGACGGAGATTTGCACCGTCCGCATCGATGACCTCGAGCGAGCGTTTCGACGGATCGACGCGGCCGTGGGCGAAGACGATGTGCCGGGCGTCCGGTGACCAGGCGCCATCCCAGCCGTCCAGCGTCGCCGTTCCGAGCCGCGACCGGACTCCCGTGTGCGCGTCGACGATCACGAGGACCCGGATGCCGTTCTCGACGTCGCCAACGACGAGCCTGCGGCTGTCCGGGGACCACGAGATCCGCCACGCGGCACTGTTCGAGACGGTGGTCAGGACGGACGGTCGCATCGGGCCGACCCGGGGGTCGACAACCACGAGCCGCCGCGGTGCGCCGAGGCAGAAGGCCCCGCAGGTGTCGCCCGGTGGCAACGGATCGTCCGACCAGTAGGCGAGCCGGGTGCCGTCCCGCGACCAGGTCGGGTCCCATTCGGTCTCTGGATCGTCGGTCAGACGTCGGGCATCGGAACCGTCGCCCTGGACGAGCACGATGTCCCAGCCCACGCCGAACGCGATCAGCGCGCTCGGCGACCGCGGCAGGCGTGACGTGCCGGCCAGTGCCAGGGCGAGCAACAGGATGGTCAGGACGACCGCGGCTGCCAGGAGGATCCACGGGCGGTTGCCGAAGCCGACCTGACGCGTCCGTCTGACGGAGGCGACGACGAGGTCGAGCTCCTCGCCCAGACGGGACGCATCCGGCTGGCGCGTCAAGGCATCGCGGAGCTGAGCGTCCGAGAGGCTGGTGGTGGGTCGATGCGTCATCGCTCTTCCGCCTGAAGTGTTCGTTCGAGCGCCCGCCGCGCGGCATGCAGACGCCACTTCGTCGTGCCTTCGGGGATGCCGAGGATCTCCGCGATCTCGGCGATCGACCGCTCGTCGACGTGGTGGAGCACGAGGATCGAACGCTTGTCATGGTCGAGACGGGCGAACGCACGCCGGATCGCGTCGTTGTCCGGCAGGGCATCTCCCGGAGCGGGACCCGCGGCCACCGGACCGTCGCCCTGCGCGTCGTCGGAGACCGCAATCTCGTGGACCGAAAGCCGGCGCCGACCGCGAATGACGTTCCGGCACGAGTTCACGACGATCCGCCAGAGCCAGGCGTCGAACCGCGCCGGCTCGCGCAATCGCGGGAGCTCTCTCCAGGCCTGGAGGCAGCCGATCTGGATCGCGTCGTCCGCATCCGCCTGGTTGCCGGTGATCGACAGTGCGAGCCGGCCGAGCCGCCAGAATCTCGGCTCGAGCAATCCCTCGAACGCCTGGGCGTCGCCGCTCCGCGCCCTGGCGATCAGGGCGAGGTCGGTCGGCTCCGGGACCACCCTCGCTTCGATCACGGACAAGGCTGCCCTCGCATGGTCAGGCCATCATGCTCCCGGGCGTGGAACCGACCGACACTCACTGCCAGGAGGGACCGTTGTCTTCATTGGCGGGATCGTTCGTCAGGTCGCGCGTGTTGGAGCCGTCAGCGTTCATCACCCAGATGTCGCCGAGCGCGTCCGGTGTCGCCCGCCGCTCATAGGCGATGAACCGACCATCCGGCGACCAGGCCGGCCAGCCCTCGACATCCGCGTCGCTCGTCAGTCGTACGAGTTTCGAGCCGTCGGAGCTCATCACGTAGATGTCGCCGTTCCCGGAGCGGTCGCTGCTGAAGGCGATCTGCTTCCCATCGGGCGACCAGGCGGGCAGGTCGTCGTTTCCCGGGGTGTTAGTCAGGTCGAGCGGCTTCGACGCATCTGCGTTCATCACGTAGATGTCGTCGCTGGTCGTCCCGCCGCCATAGGCGATTCGCATGCCGTCGGGCGACCACGTGCCCATGTTCCCGTCGGCGAGCTTCTTCTGGCCCGACCCGTCCTTGTTGACGACCAGCAACCCCTCGTCGAACCCGGTGAAGAGAATCTTCGTCCCGTCCGGAGACCAGACCGGGCGAAAGCCGTTGAAATCGTTGCCGGTCACGCGGGCGACGCCCGACCCGTCCGCGTGCATCGTCCAGATGTCGAAGTGATCGGGTCCGACGGAGCCGGTGTACGCGATCGACCTGCCGTCCGGCGACAGGTCGGGCCACCAACCGTGCGGCCCGATCTGACGAAGCGGGCGCGAGCCGTCGGCGGTTGTCGCCCAGATCAGGTCCGAGCCGCCGACACCTCCGGCCTTGATCGTGAACAGGATGTCGCCGAGGACCGCGGGCGCCGAGGGCGCCGTCGAGGCGTCGGCGGCCGACGGCGACGCACTCGAAGTCCCGGGAACGATGGGCGGGCTTGCCGGCGGCGTCCCGACCGGCGTTTCCGCGGCTGAGCCGCCGGACGTGGTTCCCGGCGATGCCTGGGACGCGCATCCGACGAGTGCGACGACCGTCACCAGGATGAACGCGATGCGGCCTCCGGCTCGACGCTCAGTCATCTCGAGCCCCTCTCTCTGATCTCGCCGTCGCTCGCGTCGTTCGAGCATCCGCCTACTTCAAAGACACCGGCCGATCGGGATCGGTTTGGTCGACGTGGAAGGAATCGACCACGGATCGGGTGCGATCCCTAGTGCGGCTCGCCCGCCTCCGGGTCCGGCAGCGGCTCCGGTCCGTCACCGCGCAACGAGCCTTCGCCGCGGGCGACGTGCTCCTCGCCCGGTCCGATCGCCCGGGCCATGGCCCCCTCGATCCAGGCGACGCCACGATCGTCCGCCCCGGCGAACTCCACGACGAACGCCCGCATGTGGCCGTGCTCGGCCCAGGCGGCATGCGGGATGTCGGCCGGCCAGAGGACCGCCTCGCCCGCCGCCACCCGGAGGGTCTCTCCGTCGACGCCGACCCAGCCGCCGCCCTCGATCACGATGAACCAGGACGTGTTCGGGTTCGAATGCGGCTCGATCCGGCCGTTTCGGGCGAAGGCGAGCTCGCTGATCACGCCGCGGCCGTCGCTGTGGATGACCTGGCCCGTGACGCCGGTCGTCCCCGGCGGCCCGTCCTTCCGCCGATGGCCGACACCGAACCGGCGGACCTCGATCGGCACGTGTTCGCTCCCGTCCTGAGC
>DATBPR010000538.1:0-7639 GCA_036561285.1 Candidatus Limnocylindrales bacterium
CGCTCGGAGAGCTTCCTTTCTACGGGGCCAGGTGGCAGTGGTGGAGGTCGGCGGTCAAGCGGGGACGCCCGTCGCCGCGGGGACGGCGAGCCGGCCCGGGGCCGCGGGGTCGTCGAGGGGAAGCGCCTCCGTGTCTGGCGCGATGCGTTTGATCAGGCCGGTCAGGACCCGGCCGGGCCCGACCTCGAGGAAGCGGCTGACGCCGGCTGTTGCCATCCGCTCCACCGCGGCAACCCAGTCGACCCCGGCGGTCAGGTGCTCGACGAGCTCGGCCCGCGCGCCATCGGCGCTGGCGATCGGGCGGGCATCGGCGTTGGCCAGGAGTGGCACGACCGGGTCATGGAAGTCGACGGAGGCGAGCGCCCGGCGCATGCCCTCGGCCGCTTCGGCCATCAGCGGCGAATGGGCGGCGACGGAGACGGGCAGGATGACGACCTTCCGGGCGCCGAGCTCCTTCGCGAGGTCGACCGCGGCCTCGATCGCGGACCGCTCGCCGCTGACGACGACCTGGCCCGGAGCATTCCGGTTGGCGACGCCGAAGATGCCGTGCGACCCGGCTCGCGAGACCAGCTCCGGAAGCCGGGCGTCCTCGAGCCCGAGGATCGCGGCCATCGCTCCATCGCGGCCGGCGCCCGATGCCTGCATCAGGCGACCGCGCTCGCGGACGAGACGTACGCCATCCTCCAGGGAGATGACCCCGGCGGCGACGAGCGCCGAGTACTGGCCCATCGAATGGCCCGCGGCGAAGGCCGGCGGATCGAGCGCGTCCCCGGCCGCGACCGACCGTTCGCGGAGGGCCTCCAGGTAGGCAATCGAGGTGGCGAGGAGGGCCGGCTGGGCGTTCTCGGTGCGGTCGAGGTCCTCGGCCGGTC
The DNA here is from genome assembly GCA_036561285.1 of Candidatus Limnocylindrales bacterium. Classification (GTDB taxonomy): domain Bacteria; phylum Chloroflexota; class Limnocylindria; order Limnocylindrales; family CSP1-4; genus CF-46. Next base: position 873 of record DATBPR010000538.1, read on the forward strand.
CGGAGAACGCAAGCCGGCTGATGGGCTGACCGAGCGCGGCGTCGGCCGCGGCGAAGACGGCGGCAGCGGCGGGGGACGCGGCGGCGAGCGCCTCCCCCATGCCGACGGACTGCGAGCCCTGGCCGGGGAAGACATAGGCGGAACGGGTCATCGCTCGCAGCGTATCCGTCGATTCCACGCTCACGCGGACTGGCCTGTGCGATCTTGCACGGAAGTCGGCGATCGCGGCTATGCTCGGCGGGATGCCCATCCACCACGCTCGCAGATCGGCTCCGCGATGACCGTCGAGACCCGGACCGGAGCCCGTCGCGTCGGTCCGCCGCCGCCGGCCCGGGCGATCGCCCGCCGGTTCGAGGCGGACCTGTCCACCACCGTCCTCGCCGCGGGGACGCGGATCACGAACGTCCGCCAGATCTCCGAGCGGGTCGCGATGGGCCGCGCCCTCTGGCGGGAGCTCGTGATCGGGTTCGCCTCGCAGCTCGGCGAGATGCGGCTCGGCTTCACCCAGCTCGCCGCCCTCTACGTCCTCGCCGATTCCGGGACGATGACGATCGGCGACCTGGCCGAGGTCATCAACCGCTCACCGTCGGCGACCAGCCGCCTCGTCGACGGGCTCGTCCGCCGCCGCCTCGTCGAGCGGCGGATCGAGGAGGAGGACCGCCGCCAGCGGACGCTCCAGCTCACGCCCCGTGGCGCGGCGCTGCTGCGGGTCGTCGACCGGGCGCGTGCCGATCAGTTCCTGTCCGCCGTCCGCCCGATGCCGACCGCGGAACGGGCGCTGATCGCCATGGGTGTGGCCGCCCTGGCCAATCATGCGATCTCGCGCCGCGGCCGGCTCATCAAGACCCGCGCCGAATGATCGACTGCGCCGCCTGACCGTCAGCCGCAGAAGCGGCGGACGACGTCGTACAGGACCGGCAGTCCCCAGCGCAGCGCGTCGATCCCGACCCGCTCGTCGACGCCGTGGAATCGGTCGAGGAACTCGTCCTCGGGCCCGAGCCGGAGCGGGGAGAAGCCGTACGTCGGGATGCCGAGGACGGCCGTGTGCTTGGCGTCCGTCGCGAACGGGACCATGAACGGGAGCGGAATCCCGTCGGGATCGTGGTCGCGGACGGTCCGCGCGAGGAGCGCGTAGACCTCGCCGTCGGCCGGCGCGGCGATCGCCGGTGCGTGGATCACGAGCTCGACGTCGACGTGCGCCGCCAGATCGCCCAGGCGCCCGACGACGATTTCGCGCATGTCCTCCTCGGTCGTGCCGGGAAGGACGCGGCAGTCGATCTCGACCGTCGCCTCGCCGGGGATGACGTTGTACTTGATCCCGGCGTGGACGACCGTCGGGCTGATCGTGTCGCGGAGGAGCGACCGGAGGATCCTGGCCCGCGTCGGGTCGCAGAGGGCGTCGATCGCGGCCTCCCCGCGGCGCGGATCATCGCTCAGGAGGGCCTGCACCAGCCGGGCCCCCTCGGGGTCCAGATGCTCGGCGACACCGCGGAGGAACGCCTCCATCACGGCTGCCGGGCGCGGCGTGCCGGGGACCGCCAAGCGCGTCACCGCGGTCGCTGCGCGGACCGCGGCGTTGTCGTCGCGCGGCATCGAGCCGTGGCCCCACGTCCCGTGGACGCTGAGACGGTAGACCGCGTAGCCCTTCTCCGCGACGCCGATCGGGTAGAACCGGCGACCCGCGATCGTCGTGGCCACCGCGCCCGACTCGTTGATCGCGGCGGCCGCCTGGAGGAGCTCGGGGCGCTCGGCGATGATCCAGGCGATCCCGTTGAGGCCGCCGGCCTCCTCGTCCGCGGTGCCGGCGAGGATCACGTCCCGCGTCAGGCCCGGGATCGGGTCCGAGGCGGGGTCGCGGCCGGCCGCACGGGCATCCGCGGTGAGCATCCGCACGACCGTGAGCTCCATCGCGACGAGGTGCTTCATGTCGACCGCGCCGCGGCCCCAGACCTGGCCGTCCGCGATGTCGCCGCCGAACGGGTCGTGGGACCACAGCTCGGCGGCCGCCGGCACGACGTCGAGATGGCTCAGCAGGAGCAGCGGCTCGCCGCCGGTCCCGTCGCCGCGCAGCCGGGCGACGACCGATCCGCGTCCCGGAACGAGCTCCAGCACCTCGGGCCGGAGACCGGCGTCGGCGAGGGCACCGGCGATCCAGTCCGCCGCTCGTCGTTCACCGTCCGGAGCATCAGCCGGCGGCGGATTGATGGACGGGATCCGGATCAGCGCCTGGAGCGTCTCGACGAGCTCGGCCCGCCAGCGGTCCAGCGCCTCCGGATCGATCGCCGCCGACGGCAGCGTCGTCGAGGCCGTCATCAGTCGGGGATCCCGACGAGCCCGTTCAGCCCGAGCAGGGCCGCCGCCATCCCGAGCACGAACCCGGCGAGGACGAGCACGACGACCATGATCACGAGCCAGCGGAGGAGGCGTCGCTCGTCCTGCTCCGTCTTCGCGAGGTCCGGGTCCCGGCCGCCCGGGACGTACGGGGTCGACAGGCCGCGCTTGCGGGCCGCGGCGCTGCGCTCGCTGTCATAGGCGGCCGGGTCGGCCGGGACCGCGGGCGGCCCGGCGTCGGTCGGGGGCTCGTCGTCCGCCGTCGCGAACGGCTCGGAGGCCTCGAACGGCTCGGACGGCTCCGACGACGCCGAGGACGGGAGAGTCGCGGGGCCGTCGGGCGTGCTGTCCTCGCCGACGGGCCGAGTCTCGTCGCTCATCGTCAGGCGGTCGCCTCGCGGAGCGGGACGAGGATCTCGGCCACGACGTCGTCGAGCCCGGCCGGCCCGAGGGCGGCGGGCATCCCGAGGATGACATGCGTCGCTCCGGCATCGATCAGTCCCCGGGCGTCGGCGAGCGCCCTGGCGCGGCTGGCGGCGGTCCCGCCGGTGCCGACCTGGCCGGCGATGTCCAGGCTCGCCGGGTCGCGGCCCTCGGCCTCGAGCGCGGCGAGGAGCTGGTCGCGCTTCTCGCGAAGATAGACCGCGTCCCCGGCATTCACTCCTGGCTGGAGCCAGCCCGCGGCGACCCGGGCGGCGAGCCGGATCCCGCGCGGGCCCTGGCCGCCGAGGTAGATCGGCGGTCCGCCGGGCGTCCGCGGCGACGGGGCGCTGACCGCACCGGCCAGGGGGTAGAAGGGATCCGTGCGGGTGACGCCCGGCGGTGCGGCGGCATCGATGGACCAGAGCGCCCGGAGCGTGTCGACGGCCGAGACGAGCCGGTCGATCCGCCGCCCGATCGGTGGCAGCTCGAGGCCGAACGGCTCGTGCTCGCCCTCGAACCAGCCCGCGCCGAGCCCGAGCACGAAGTGCCCGTCCGTGGCGTGGTCGAGGACGACCGCGGCCTTGGCCAGCACCACGGGCTCCCGAAACGTGTTCGACAGGACGGCATGCCCGACCATCAGGCCCGGGACGTGGTGGACCAGCGTGGCGAGCAGGGTCAACGCCTCGAGGGACGGCCCCGGCACGTCCGCGTCCATGTTCGTCAGGTGGTCGTTGAGCCAGCCGCTGTCGAACCCGCCGCCCGGCTCGCCGGCGAGCTCGCCGACGCGGCGCCACGTGGCATCGACCGTCGCCCAGTCGACGTCCTGTGGGGACGTCTTGAACCCGATCCGAAGGCTCATCCAGCGGTGATCAGCGTGTCGGTCGTCGCGACGGTCGCGCCATGCTCCAGCGTCGAACGCTCGAGGCCGGCGGCCATCCGCCGGCCGGTCGTCACCGCACCCTCGGACGCCGACGAGACGAGGGCGGCGTACTTGGCGAGGACGCCGCCGGTGTACCGCGGCGCGGGCGCCGACCAGCGGCCGCGGCGCTGCTCGAGCACCTCCGCCGGGACCTCGAGGTCGAGCCGACGGGCGTCGACGTCGATGACGATCGCGTCGCCCTCCTCGACGAGCCCGATCGGGCCGCCGAGCGCGGCCTCCGGCGCGATGTGGCCGATCATCAGGCCGTGGGTCCCGCCGGAGAAGCGTCCGTCGGTGATCAGCGCCACGGTGTCGCCGAGCCCTTCGCCGGTCAGGGCCGCGGTGACGCTCAGCATCTCCTGCATGCCGGGTCCGCCGACCGGGCCCTCGTAACGGATGACGACGACGTCGCCGGGGACGATCCGCCGATCGCGGACCGCGGCGTAGCAGTCTGCCTCGGAGTCGAAGACCCGGGCCGGACCGCGGTGGAGCCGCCGCTCGTGGCCGGCGAGCTTCACGACGCAGCCGTCCGGGGCGAGGCTGCCGCGGAGGATCGTCAGCCCGCCGCTCGGCTTGATCGGGCGGTCGATCGGGACGACGACGTCCTGGCCGTCGGTCGGGCTGGCCGCGTCCGCGATCTCGGCGAGCGTCCGGCCGTCGACGTTCGGGGCCGCGCCGTCGACCTTGCCGCCCGCGACCAGCTCGCGCATCACGAGCGAGAGGCCGCCCGCCTCGTACAGATGGGTCGCCGTGTAGCGGCCGCCGGGCTGGAGGTCGGCGACGATCGGCGTCCGGTCGGCGATCGTCCCGAACTCGTCGATCTCGAGCGGGATCCCGAACTCGTGGGCGATCGCGAGGAGGTGGAGGACCGCGTTCGTCGAGCCGCCGGTTGCGGCGACGGCCGCGATCGCGTTGTCGATCGAGCGGCGGGTGACGAACCGCGAGGGCCGGACGTCGTCGCGGACGAGATCCATGACGAGCTCGCCGCAGCGCCGGGCGGCCGCGTCCTTGGCATCGTCATCGGCCGGGATCTCGTTCAGGCCGGCCGGCGACAGGCCGAGGACCTCCATCACCATGCTCATCGTGTTCGCGGTGAACTGGCCGCCACAGGCGCCCGGGCCGGGGCAGGCGGCAGCCTCGATGTCGTACAGCTCGTCGAGCGAGATGCGGCCTGCCCGGTACGCGCCGATCGCCTCGTAGACGGTCACGACCGTCGCATCCCGGCTGGTCGAGCCGTTCGGGAGCGTCCGGATGCCCGGGTAGATCGTCCCCGAGTAGAGCGCCAGCCCGGGGATGTCGAGGCGGCCGAGGGCCATCGCCGAGCCCGGACCGGTCTTGTCGCAGCCGAAGACGCACACGACCCCGTCGAAGAGGTGGCCGCGTGCGACCAGCTCGATCGAATCGGCGACCACCTCGCGGCTGACCAGGGACGCCTTCATCCCCTCGGTCCCCATGGATACGCCGTCGCTGACCGAGATCGTGTTGAACTCCATCGGCGTCCCGCCGGCCGCCCGGATGCCGGCCTTCACCGCCTCGGCCAGGCGACGGTGGTTGTAGTTGCAGGGCATCGTCTCGATCCACATCGTCCCGACGCCGACGATCGGCTTCGCGAGGTCGTCGTCGGTGAACCCGATCGCCTTGAGCATGCTCCGGGCGCCGGCCCGGTCGGGTCCGTCGGTCAGGGCCGCCGAATGGCGCTTCGCGGGGTCCGTCTGGCGCTCGTAGGGGTGGGTCGGATCGGGCATGGAGGGCGTCTCCGGGTGCTGTCGGGCGATCGTCGCCAGTGTAGGGCGAGGGGAGCGCCGGGCGAGCCGGCCACACCCGGACGGCTTCCGCGTCCGCGGGCTCGCCGCTATGCTGCCGCGACCGGGACCGCGCACGGCGGAGCAGGGAGAGGGTGATGGCGACGCATACCGACGAGAAGCTGGAGCTCCTCAAGCGGACGCCGCTGCTGGCCGGGCTCGGCCGGAAGGACCTCGAGGAGGTCGGCCGCCTGGCCGACGAGGTCGACCTGAAGGCCGATCACGTCCTGATGCGGGAGGGTGACCTCGGGCGCGAGTTCTTCGTGATCGTGGAGGGACAGGTCCGCATCGACAAGGGCGGCCGGGCGATCCGGACGATGGGTCCCGGCGAGTTCGTCGGCGACATCGCCCTCGTGACGGAGCGCCCGCGGACCGCGACGGCGACGACCGAGACGCCCTGCCGCCTGCTGGTCCTGGGCCATCGCGAGTTCCATCAGCTGATGGACCAGTATCCTTCGATCCGGCTCAGCGTCCTGGAGTCCATGGCGATCCGGCTGCGGGACCTGGAGCCCGACGTCGTCCACTGATCAGGGAGGCGCCGGCCGAGCGCCGGCGCCGCCGAAACGCTCGCGGACCGGGGGTCCGCGACCTGGGAGGCCAGCAACGCGGTCCGAGCCAGCGTGAGCGACATCACCGAATGGGTCGACACCCCGCTCGAGGCCGACGGGGACGGCGTCTGGGTCCGGCACGACGCGACCCCCTTCACCTATAGCGACGGCGGGTCGGCCGAACGGTATCTCGGGCGCGTCCTGGCGTCGGCCTCCGATCTCGGATCGAGCTCGGCGGAGCTCGCCTCCCACATCCGGGACTGGCCGAGCGAGTATCACCTGTCCCCGAGGCGGGCCCAGCTGCTGCGCGGGCTGACCTTCGATCCGCGCAGCAAGGTGCTCGAGATCGGGGCGGGTTGCGGGGCGATCACCCGCTTCCTCGGCGAGACCTTCGATCACGTCGTCGCCGTCGAGGGGAGCCCGGCGCGGGCTCGTCTCACCCGGCTGCGGACGCGCGGGCTCGACCAGGTCGACGTGGTCCAGTCGCCCTTCCAGGAGCTTCGCTTCGCGACCCGGTTCGACCTGATCTTCTGCATCGGCGTCTTCGAGTACGCCACGATGTTCGCGACGGGTGCGGACCCCCATGAGGCGATGCTCCGGGACCTCGCCGATCTGCTCGAACCGGGCGGCGCCCTCGTCCTCGCGATCGAGAACCAGCTGGGCCTGAAGTACTTCACGCGGAGCGCCGAGGATCACACCAATGTGATGTTCGACAGCATCGAGGGCTACCCCCGCTACGCGCGG
>DATBPR010000539.1:0-3088 GCA_036561285.1 Candidatus Limnocylindrales bacterium
GTTCATCGCCCTCCAGGCGCGACTCGGCCGCAAGTCGCCCTCCGCGGCGATCCGGGCCGAGGTGCCGGTGATCTTCGTCGCGTTCGACGTCCTCGGCCTCGGGCCGGAGCGGAGCGACGGCCGCGGCAACGGGTCCCGACCGGCGGACACGGTCGAGGCGACGCTGCGCGAGCCGCTCGAGGACCGCCGGCGACAGCTCGAGACGCTCCGGCTGCCGCTGGCCGGCGAGGGCGGGGTCTTCGCCCTGAGCCACCTCGCCAGCGTGACCTCGGTCGACGGGCTCGAGGACGCGTTCCGGAGCGCCCGGGAACGGCGGAACGAGGGTCTGATGGTCAAGGACCCGCGGTCGATCTATTCGCCGGGTCGCCGCGGCCTCGGCTGGCTGAAGATGAAGAAGGCGCTCGCGACGATCGATTGCGTCGTGGTCGGCGTGGAGGTCGGCCACGGCAAGCGGCACGGCGTCCTGTCCGACTACACGTTCGCCGTCCGTGACACGGAGCAGGAGCGGCTGGTCACGATCGGCAAGGCGTACAGCGGCCTGACCGACGCCGAGATCGCCGAGATGACCCGCTGGTTCGAGGACCACACGGTCGCCCGCTACGGCCGCTACCGGCAGGTCGAGCCGACCGTCGTCGTCGAGGTCGCCTTCGACGTGATCGTCCGCTCGCGCCGGCACCAGTCCGGCTACTCGCTCCGGTTCCCGCGGATCGCGAACCTCCGGCTCGACAAGACGGCCGACGAGATCGACACGCTCGAGACGGTCGGCGCGCTGTACGAAGGGCTGCAGCAGGGCGCCGAGCAGCTGGTGACGGCGGGCGCGCGCTCCTAGGATCCGGCCGGCGAGGGTGGGTCGTCCCCGCGCGGCAGGCTCCACGCCGGTGCCGCCGCGCCACGGGATGGCCGGATCGGCCACCAGTCACCGGGTGAATCGGATCGGTTCGCGATGGCGACGCGCGCGTATCCTTCGGCCATGTTCGACCTGATGGGCGGGGAACCCCTCGTCGTCCCGCTAACCCTCTACACCGACAGCTTCGTGATCAAGGGCCAGATCCGGACCCGACAGACGCGGATCACGGACATCCTCAACCAGGCCGACGACGACTTCCTCGTGCTGGGCGACGCGATGGTCGACGAGTACGGATCGCGGAACCTCGCGACACGATCCGAGTACGCCCAGGTCAATCTCGGGGCGGTGCTGTTCGCGGTCGCCGAGACGTCGATGGAGGCGCGCCCGGACCTGCGGACGCCGAAGGTCTCGGAGCAGGCGATGATCTCGATCCCGCCGTTCCAGGTGATCGGCCGGATCCACCTCCTGCCCGAGCGGAGCCTGAGCGAGGCGCTCTCGGAGCTGACCGGCCGGTTCATCCCCGTCACCGACGCGACCTACTGGTCGGAGTCGGCCGGGGAGGCCCGCCAGAGCGCGCCGATGGTCGCGATCAACCACCACCGGGCCCAGATCCTCGCGCCGCATCGTGAGGTCGACCCGTGGGCCGGCCTCGACCGTTCGGCGGGCGCGGGGCAGGCGACGACCATCGGCCTCGGCAATCCCGAATGGGGCGACGTTGGACGCACCGCCGAGCCCGGTCCGACCGGCGAGCCGGCGCAGTCTGTCGATCCGGCCTGGCCCGAGGTCGACCGTCCACCAACCTGAGAATTCGGCACCGGCCCCCGCTGCGTTCGTCGCGCAGGCGTGCGTCAGCGCAAGGCGCGATCGACCACGGGAGCGAGCGGGCTCGGACGCCCGTGAGCGACGCGCGAAGGTCGCAATGCGGCGATGGCCTGCGGTTGCGCGACAGTCACCGATCCACGGGCAGGTCGAGCCGATTCCCCCATTCGGACCAGCCGCCGTCGTAGACCGCCACGTCGTCATGGCCGAGGAGCGTGAGGGCGAAGGCGAGCTTCGCCGCGCTGATCCCGGACCCGTCGTAGCAGACCATGCGCCGGCCGCGGGCGACGTTCGCCTTGAGCAGGATGTCGCGCAGCTCCTCGCCGACCTTGAAATGCTGGCTGCCGGGCCGCGTCATCGCGCCGACCGGCACGTTCACGGCGCCCGGGATGTGGCCGAGGCGCTTCGTCGTCCCCTCGTGGCCGCGGTACTCGGCCGGAGCGCGGGCGTCGAGGAGCGTGACGTCGGGTGAGGACAGCAGCGCGCGCACGTCGGCGGTCGTCAGGCGCATCTGTGGCTGGGCCCGCGGCGTGAAGTGGGCAGGCGGCGGTGGCGCCGCGGCGTTCGAGACCGGACGATCCTCCTCCAGCCATGCGGGAAAGCCGCCGTCGAGGACGCGGACGCTCTCGAGCCCGTAGACCCGCAGGCTCCACCAGACCCGGGCGGCGAACAGGCTCACGGTGTCGTCGTAGACCGCGACCGTCACCCCGTCCCCGACGCCGGCCAGCGACAGGGTCCGGGCGACCTGCTCCGGCCCCGCCAGGAGCAGGGTCTCGCCCGATTCGGAGGTGTCGGTCAGGTCGGTCCGCCAGTCGACGAAGACCGAGCCCGGGATGTGGCCGGCGGCCCAGACCTGGTGACCGCTGCCGTCGGGCCGCCAGCGGACGTCGAGGATCCGGACGTCGGGGCGGCCGAGCTGGTCGGCGAGCCAGTCGGTGGACGCGAGCAGCTCCGGCCGGGCGAGGCCGCCCGGCGTCCGCGTGCGCGTCCGATGGAGCCGGCGACCGGCAGGGGGCGACGACATCGCCGATATCATAGGGGCGTGGTCGCCCCCTTCCTCCCCGATGCCGAGAAGGTGGCGGCAATCCGGGCCGCGTTGCCGGCACTGGGCGCGGGCATCTACCTCAACACCGGATCGGTCGGGCCGATGCCCGCGGAGACGGCTGCCGCGATGGCCGAGATCGTCGAGTACGAGCTCCGGGTCGGCCGCGCGGCGATGGACTACTGGGACGCCTTCCTCGAGCGGTTTGCGGAGGCCCGTGGCGCGGTCGCGGCGGTCGTCGGCGCCGACGTGGACGAGATCGCGATCACCCATTCCACCTCCGCGGCGATGAACGCGGCGGCCTGGTCGGTCGATCTCCGCCGGGGCGAGCGGATCGTGACCACCCACGCGGAGCATCCGGGCGCGCTGGGGCCGGTCCA
>DATBPR010000540.1:0-8948 GCA_036561285.1 Candidatus Limnocylindrales bacterium
GCATTCGCGTGGTCTTCGACCAGCCGGTCGAGATGATGGTCGAGGGCGTGGTCGGCTGCCGCGGCGAAGACGCCGACCTGGCGCATGGCGCCGCCCGCCATCCGCCGGTAGCGGACCGCGCCATCGATGAAGGCCCGCGACCCCACGAGCATCGAGCCGCCCGGCGCGCCGAGGCCCTTCGAGAACGCGACGTTGACTACGTCGAACGGTTGCGCCAGCTCCGCTAGCGGCACGCCCAGCGCGGCCGCTGCGTTCCAGAGTCGCGCGCCATCGAGGAACGACGCCAGCTCGAGGTCGCGGGCCAGCGCCGTGATCGCCAGGCTCTCGACCACCGTCCAGACGACGCCGCCGGCCCGGTTGTGGGTGTTCTCGACGTCGATGACCGTCGTCGGCGGCTGGAGCATGTGGCCGCGCGGCTTCCGCGCCGCGAGGACGTCCGCCGGCGCGAACCGCCCGCCGCCGGGCCCGATCTCCGTCAGCTGGACGCCGCTCGAGGCCGCCGCTCCCCCGGTCTCGTGCCAGAGCACGTGGGCCTCGCGCGGCACGAGGACCTCGTCGCCGGGCCGGGTCAGGGTCCGGATCGCGACCTGGTTGGCCATCGTGCCCGTCGGGAACCAGAGGCCGGCCTCGTGCCCGAGCAGCGCGGCGACGCGCTCCTGAAGCCGGTTGATCGACGGGTCCTCGCCGAACTGGTCGTCGCCGACGTCCGCCGCGGCCATCGCCTCGCGCATCGCGGGCGTCGGGCGCGTCACGGTGTCGGACCGGAGATCGATGGACGGGCCGGACGGGGCGTTGGGGATCACCGCGGAAGCGTACGACGACGAGGGGTTGGCGTAGGCTCTCGTCGATGCCCGCCGATCACCCGATCTTCGGCCGCGACGTGCCCGACGCGGCGTGGCGCCCGACGCCGGAGCTCCTCCGCGACACGCGGCTGGCGACCTTTCTCCGGGCGACCGGCGAGCCAGATCTCGAGGCGCTCCAGGCGCGGGCGGTCGCGGATCCCGGCTGGTTCTGGGGCGCCGCCACGGACGACATCGGCGTCGCCTGGCAGCGTCGGCCGGAGCGATCGCTCGACCTGGCGAACGGCGCGCCCTGGGCCGACTGGTGGATCGGCGGCGGGTTCAACCATGCCGTCGCGTCGGTCTGGCCGCGGGCCGCGGCCGATCCGGACGGTGAGGCGCTCGCCTGGGAAGGCGAGGATGGCGAGGTCCGCCGTCTGTCGAACGCCGAGCTGCGCGATGCGGTTCACGCCGCCGCCCGAATGCTGCGGGCCGAGGGCATCGGGCGCGGGGATCGTGTCGGGATCTTCCTGCCGATGCTCGTCGAGACGGCCATCGCGGTCCTGGCGCTCGGGATCCTCGAGGCGATCTTCACGCCGATCTTCTCGGGCTACGGCGCGCCTGCGGTCGCGACGCGGCTCCGGGACTGCGAGGCGTCCGTGCTGATCACCGCCGACGGGTTCCTCCGCCGCGACGCACCGGTCCCCATGAAGGCCGTCGCGGACGAGGCCGTCGCGATGACGCCGTCGGTCCGCCGGGTCCTCGTGGTCCGCCGGCTCGGGGACCGGGCTCCGAACACGCCGTGGAACACCGGACGCGACCGCTGGTGGGACGAGGCGATCGAGACGGCTGGTCGCGGCCGCGACGGCGACGTCCCCGACGCGGAGGCGCCGGCCGCGCCGACACCGCCGTCGACCCCGTACATGCTGATCTACACGTCCGGCACGACCGGCCGCCCGAAGGGCGCGGTCCACGTCCACGGCGGCTTCCCGATCAAGGCCGCCGAGGACCTCGCCCACACGTTCGACCTGCGCCCGGGCGACGGCCTGTTCTGGTTCACCGACCTCGGCTGGATGATGGGCCCGTGGGCGATCTCGGGATCGCTCCTGCTCGGTGCTCGGCTCGTGCTGTACGAGGGCGCACCGGACTTTCCCGGTCCGGACCGGATCTGGAGCCTCGTCGCCCGCCACCGGATCACTCACCTCGGGTTGTCGCCGACGGTCGTCCGTGCCCTGATCCCCCATGGCACGGAGCCGGTCCGGTCCCACGACCTCGCGAGCGTCCGCGTCCTCGGCTCGACCGGTGAGCCGTGGGATCCGGACAGCTGGTGGTGGCTCTTCCGCGAGGTCGGTGGCGGACGGCTCCCGATCGTCAACTACTCGGGCGGGACCGAGGTCGCGGGCGGGATCGTCGGCTGCAACCTGATCAGCCCGATCAAGCCGGCCGGCTTCAACGGGCCCTGCCCCGGCACCGCCGCGGATGTCGCGGACCCTGAAGGCCATCCGCTCCGCGGCGCCGTCGGCGAGCTCGTGATCCGGGCGCCGGAGCCGGGCATGACGCGCGGCTTCTGGCGCGACCCCGATCGCTATGTCGAGACGTACTGGAGCCGCTTTCCGGGGACGTGGCTCCACGGCGACTGGGCGATCGTCGATCACGACGGCCACTGGTTCATCCGGGGCCGGTCGGACGACACGCTCAAGGTCGCCGGCAAGCGGGTCGGACCGGCGGAGGTCGAGGCCGCCGCGACCGCGCACCCGGCGGTCGTCGAGGCCGCGGCGATCGGCGTGCCGCACGCGGTCAAGGGCGAGACGATCGTCGTCGTCTGCACGCTGCGGCGGGGCGAGGCGGACGACGCCGAGCTGCGCGCGGCGATCTCGCGACGCGTCGTCGAGGACCTCGGAAAGACGCTGAAGCCGGAGGCTGTCGCTGTGGTGCCGGCCCTGCCGAAGACCCGCTCCGGCAAGATCATGCGTCGCGTCGTCCGGGCCGCGTGGCTCGGGCTGGACCCGGGCGACCTGTCCGCGCTGGACGACCCGACCACGATCGAGGCGATCCGGCGGGCCGGACCCAACGGAGCGGCCGCCGGCGGCGGATGATGGTGGAAGACCAGGTGGGCCGACGGAGGGACCGGATCGAGAGATGAGCGTTGCGATCGACAAGGACATCGTCACCTGGGACGCCCTGTCCGAGATGGTGGCCGACCTCGCCGAGAAGGTCCCGGCCGACTTCGACCTGATGCTCGCGATCACCCGTGGCGGCCTCGTCCCGGCGGGGATGCTCGCGTACCGGCTCGGGATCCGGAACATCCTCGTCGCGGCGGTGGAGTACTACGACGACGAGGGCCAGCCCGGCCCCAAGCCCACCTTCCTCCAGTTCCCGGCCGATCCCCTCCTCCGCGGCCAGCGGGTCCTGATCGTCGACGAGGTCTGGGACAGCGGCACGACGATCCACGCCGTCACGGCACGCGTCCGCCAGGCCGGCGGGATCCCGACGACCGTCGTCCTCCACTACAAGCCGACCCATTCGCAGGTGCCCGGCGTGCCCGACTTCCACGCGGTGACGACGGACCGCTGGGTCGTCTATCCGTTCAAGGCGGGCAACTGACCGAGGCTCGCTCCCGGTCCCTCACGGGTCGCCCGCAGGAAAATGCTGGCACGGACCCGAGGTTGTCGATGAGAATCCCTCTGGTTCGTCGTCTGCATGGATGACCAGGCTTCGATCCGCTGGAGGGACCGTCATGACCCGCTCGCTGCTCCTCGTCGGCACCTCGAAGGGGGCCTTCATTCTCGACGGTGGCGCCGATCGCACGGGATGGTCCAACTCCGGGCCGCTCTGCGAGGGCTGGCCCATCCACGACCTCCAGTGGGATCCAGCGACGGGCTCGATCTACGCCGGCGGCGGCTCGCCGTGGTTCGGCCCGGCGGTCTTCCGGTCCGACGACCTCGGCAAGACCTGGACGCACTCGTCGGAAGGCATGACCTACGGCGACGACGGCGACAAGATCCCGACCGTCTGGAACGTCACGCCCGCCCACGGCTCGATCTACGCGGGCGTCCAGCCGGCCGGCCTGTTCCGGAGTGACGACGGCGGGAAGACCTGGTCCCATGTCTCCGCCCTGCGCGACCACCCGAGCCGCCAGGATCCGGGCTGGTCGCCTGGCGCCGGCGGGCTGATCCTCCACACGATCGTCCCCCACCCGACCGACGCCGACCGGATGTGGATCGCGATCAGCGCGGTCGGGACCTTCGCCACCGAGGATGGCGGGGCGACCTGGGTGGCGCGCAACCAGGGCGTGCTCGATTGCAACTCGCCGAACCCGTACCCGGAAACGGGCCAGTGCGTCCACAAGCTCGTGATGGCCTCGGGCGAGCCCGACACGCTCTACCAGCAGAACCATTGCGGAGTCTTCCGGTCAGCGGACGGCGGGCTGACCTGGAACCAGGTCGACAAGGGACTCCCGTCCGAGTTCGGCTTCGTCGCCGCCCCCCATCCGCGCGATCCGTCAGCGTTCTGGGTGATCCCGCTGACGCATCCGGAGGAAGGCCGCCTCGCGCCCGGCGGCGCGCTCGCCGTCTGGCGGACCCGCGACCGCGGCGACAGCTGGGAGCGGCAGGGCAACGGCCTGCCGCAGAAGGACGCCTTCGTGGGGGTCTACCGGGAGGCACTGTCCACCGATCGGCGGGATCCGGCCGGGGTCTACTTCGGGACCAGCACCGGCCAGCTCTACGGTTCGACCGACGAAGGCGCGTCCTGGTCCAGGCTCGCCGACAACCTGCCGCCGATCTGGGGCGTCCAGGCGATCGAGGTCGACTGAGAGCGGCGATGACGGTCACGGTAATCCTCCCGCGGTCGCTCGTGTCGTTGATCCCGGGCACGAGCCGCTCCACGGAGGTCGAGGCGACGACCGTCGCGGGGGCGATCGACCGGCTCGACGAGCGGACGCCCGGGCTGCGCAACCGGATCGTCGACAGCGGTCCGATGATCCGGACGCACATCAATGTCTTCGTCGACGGCGAGCTCGCGGCGCTCGACTCGCCGCTCGGGCCGAACGCGACGATCCACGTGATCCCGGCGGTCTCCGGGGGCTGACGAGGGCTCCGGCTCGCGGACGAACGTCCGGCTGGACAACCCGCCCGACGCAGTCGATCCTCGTCCTGCTCGGCGCATCGACGAGCGCGAGGGAGATCGGATGGCGTCTGGATCCCGGGCCGCAATGGCGCTGCTCGCGGGGACCATCATCGTGGCAGGGTGCGTGGCGCCGGTCGCGTCGAACCAGGCCGCGTCGAGCGTGACGCCCGCGGCCACGACCCCCGCATCGTCGAGGACCCCGAACCCGAACGAGCTGGCGAGGCAGTCGCGTCCGCCGAGTCCCTCGGTCGTGCCGACCCCGTCCGTCGTCCCGATGCTGACCCTGGCACCGGGGGCGACCCCGTCGTCCGCTCCGACGCCGGCCCCGCTGACCGAGCTCCAGCTGCTGATCCCGATCCTCGTCAATGGCGGTGGCGCCAGCCCGCAGGTCGTGCGAGGCCAGGATGCGGTCGGGAACGGCGATGCGCAGGCCATGGCGTTCACCCGGATGCTGGACAGCCTCGGCGCGACCCCCGACGAGTTCGAGGGCGCGTCGAGCTCCTGCTGCTCCGGGACGCTCGCGGTCTTCGACATGCGCGTTCGCGGCGTGTCCCCCGAGCGGCTTGCCGACGCGTTCGTCGCGGCGGCCAGGGAGATCGATCCGGGCATGAAGATCGCCACGCGGACGGTCGCGGACACGTCGGTGCGTCGTCTTCGCTACTCGGCGGGCTCGGGACGGCAGGACGTCCACCTGGCCGTCCTGCGCGGTGTGGTCTTCGCCTTCTCGGGGCCCGCCGATCAGCAGGCGAACGTCGACGCGACCATCGCCTTCATGCGCCGGCCGCCGCTCGACCAGCTCCTGCCCCGGACGATCGACGGCCAGCCGACCCAGCGGATGTCGGCCCCGGCGTCCGGGTTGCTCCGGGGTGGCGACATGTCTCGATGGTCTGTCCGGGCGAGGGCGACGCGCTGGCCCGGAACGTCGGCGTCCCCGTCGAGCAGATCGACTTTGCGCACGCCACTTCGCAGACCGCCGGTGTCCTGGTCATCGCGTTCCGCGTCCCCGGTGCCTCGAGCTCGGAGCTCCTCTCGGCCAGGATCGCCTCGTTCCGCAAGGGCGAGCCACCGTTCGGCCGGGAGAAGCGAGTGATCGGCGGCAAGACCGTGACCTGGGTCGCGTACAGCCCGTTCCCGGACAGCGCGTTCGAGCGCGAGTACCTGTACGCGAAGGACCACGTCCTCTACTCGATCCGGCTCGCGGTCGACGACGGTCCGCCCTCCGCGTCGGTCGCGGAAGCGATCGCGGCCCTCCCCTGACCCAAACCGGCCGGCTGCGCGAGGCCGCGTCAGCCCGCCCGGCTGAGCTCCCGCCCGAGCGGATCGAAGCTGTCGGAGCGCTCGGCGACCGCGTCGGCGCCGATCCGGGCGTTGGCGCCCGGTGCCGGCGTGTCGCCGATCACGGCCCGCCAGCCCTCGTCGGCCATCTGCTCGAGCGTGCGCAGCGCGGCGTCGGCGGTCGCCCGGGCGTGGGCGAGCGCTCGACCGGTCAGCGGTCCCGGCTCCCGGGCCGTCCCGAGGTCCGTCGCCACGGCGGCCGCGACCCGGGACGCGCGGATCGTCCGGCGATCCGGCCGGTGGCGGACGATCGCGGCCGTCGACGTTCCGGGCTGGAGCCCGCTCACCAGGGCCGGCCAGAGCTCGCCGGCCGGCCCCGAGACCGGCTGCGGCTCGTCGAACACGAGGCCGTGCGCGGGCAGGAGCGCCTGTCGCAGGGCGATCTCCCCGGCCGCGCGTGCCACCGGCTCGGTCTCGTCGGCCAGCCAGGGTGTCAGGCCGCCGATGAGGATCTGATCGGCGGGCAGACCGTTGCCCCGGGCGAGCGCGACGGCGACGAGCTGCAGGGCGAGGGCGCGGCCGGCCCGGATCGCCGGATCCGACGGCACGCCGCGCGCGAGGTCCGGGCCGACCACCAGGGGGCCGGGCCCGATGACGATCGCGACGCCCGCCCGGGCCAGGAGCCCCTGGGCGAAGGCATGATCGGCGAGAGCCCGGTCCGGTGCGACGTGACCGTCGACGATCTCGACAAGAGGGTCGGAGCGAGCGACGTCGATCCGCTCGAAGCCCGCGACCACGGCGCCCTCCGGCGCACCGAGCGGCGGCGCGACCATCCCGAGCCGGACGTAGCCACGGCGCTGGGCAGCCGCCTCGTCGAGCGCGCGACGCAGCCCGCCGAGCGCCCGCTGGCTGCCCGTCGGCGCCTGGTCCAGGGCATCGGTCGCGGAGGTCGAGCCGGATCGCGGCCGCCAGATCGGCGGTTCGACACCGGCCCGCTGCAGGCGTTCGCTCAGCTCCCGACCGATCGGGACCTCGACGTCGAGCAGATCGGCGCCCGCCTCGACCGCCGCGCGCGCCTCATCCAGGGCGCCGGCGAGGTCCGGCTCGCCGATCGCGGCGCCGATCCACGGCCGGCGCGGCTCGCCCAGGACGTCGATCAGCTCGGAGCGGGCCGTCCGGTTGGCGTCGATCCGCTCGATCGCCGCGGCGACGAGCCGCCCGGCCTCCTCCTCGGCGATCGCCCGCCGGTCCGGCTCGCGGAGCAGGGACGCCTCCATGCCGAGGTCGACCGCGCCGGAGCTGACGTCCAGCGCCAGCCGCTGCGGGTCGACGTCGTATTCGGCCAGGGCCATCGCGAACGGCAGGACGATCCCGCCACCGAGCCGGTCCGGTCCGCCCGCGAGATAGCGGTCGACGACGGCCCACGCCAGCGGTCGTCCGGCCGTGTCGAGCCCGCTGATCCCGAACATCCGGAGCAGCGCCCGCTCGCGTCCGACGGTCGTGGAGCCGCGCGCCCGGGCCGTCCACGCTCCGGCGAGCGTCTCGGCGCGCTCGAGCAGCCGGTCGAGCGGTCCGAGATCGTCGGGCATGGCCGAAGGATGCCTCAGCCGGGGACCGATCGTCCGGCGTCCGCGCGTCAGACCGGTTCGGTCGCCGGCGACGGGCCGGGCGCCCCCGTCCGGGCGGGTTCGCCGATCCAGACGTGGCCGCCGCGGAATCGCTCGGCCTTCCAGATCGGCGCGCGGGCCTTCGTCTCGTCGATCGCGTAGCGGACCGCGCGGAACGCGGCGTCGCGGTGGGCGGCGACTGCCACGATCGCGATGCTCGCCTCGCCGAGCGCCACCTCGCCGGTCCGATGGACGATGGCCAGCCGCTCGACGCCGAATCGCTCGGCGATCTCGTCGGCGATCTGGCCGAGGACCCGCAGCGCCATCGTCTCGTGAGCCTCGTAGCCGAGGGATTGGACGAGTCTGCCGGCGTGACGGGCGGCCTCGGCCTCCTGCCCCGGCGCCGGCGTCCCGGGCGAGACCCGGGTCCGGCCGATGAACCCGACGACCGCCCCGTCCTCGTCGGTTGCAAGGCGGTCCTCGAGCTCGGCGAGGATCGTCCGGGCGATCGGTGCCTCCGAGATCTCCAGGATCCGGCGCGCATCGATCGCGGCGGACGCGGCGGGGTCGTCCCCGGAGCCACCGCTCACGGGCGGAATGAAGGCGACCTCGTCGCCGTCCTCGAGCGGTGTCGCGGGCTCGGCGTAGTCGCCGTTCCGGGCGAAGCGGACCGACGGCCGGCCCGGCGCCAGCAGCGGATGCCGCGCGGCGACGGCATCCCAGGCGTCGCCGACGGTCGAGCCGTCGGGCAGGTCGAGCTGGACCTCGCGGGTCCCGGCGAGCTCGCGCTGGATGGCGAAGAGCCGCACGCGGACACGAACACCGGCCTGCGACAGGGCGGCGTGGGAGGCGGCCTCAGCCACGGCCGCCCGTCTGGCCGCGGAACCCGGCGACGAGGAGGCCGTCGCCGACCGGCAGGATCGTCGCCTGGAACCGCGGATCCGCGAGCGCGGCGGTGTCGAAGACGCGGAGGGCGCTCGTGTCCGGCTCGGTCCGGGCCGGGTCGGCGACGCGGCCGCTCCAGAGCACGTTGTCGGCGACGACGAGAGCGCCCGGCGCGAGACGCGGCACGAGCGCGTCGAGGTACCCCTGATATTCCGGCTTCAGGGCGTCGATGAACGCGAGATCGAACGGCCCGGAGAGGGCGGGCTCGGAGGCC
>DATBPR010000541.1:0-3682 GCA_036561285.1 Candidatus Limnocylindrales bacterium
CGTTCGGCGAGCTCCTCGCCGAGGTGTTTCCGCCCGGCGTCGTCAACGTCCTGTCGGGCTCCGGGGCGGACATCGGCGACACGCTCGTCGGCCATCCGAAGGTCCGGATGGTCTCGATCACGGGCGACACGGTCACCGGCAAGCGGATCGCGCGGATCGCGAGCGACAGCGTCAAGCGCCTCCATCTCGAGCTCGGCGGCAAGGCCCCGGTCATCGTCTTCGACGACGCGGACCTCGACCTCGCCGCCGAGACGCTCAAGTCCGCCGGCTACTGGAACAGCGGCCAGGACTGCACGGCGGCCACCCGGGTCATCGCCGGTCCGAAGGTCTACGACGACTTCGTCTCGAAGCTGTCCGACCAGGTCCGCTCGATCAAGTGGGGCGACCCGGCGGAAGCGGACGATCTCGACATGGGCTCGCTCATCGCCCACGCCCAGGTCGACAAGGTCGCGGGCATGGTCGATCGGGCGCGCGCCTCCGCGGAGGTCGTCGTCGGCGGGACGCAGCCGGACCGGGCGGGCGCCTACTACGCCCCGACGGTGATCGCGGGGCCGGACCAGAAGTCCGAGATCATCCAGGACGAGATCTTCGGCCCGGTGGTCACGGTCCAGCGGTTCAGCGACGAGGAGACGGCAGTCCAGTGGGCGAACGACACGCCATACGGCCTCGCGTCGTCGGTCTTCACATCCGACATCGGCCGGGCGATGCGGGTCGCGAAAGCGCTGGAGTTCGGGCACGTCTGGGTCAACGAGCACTTCACGCTCGCGTCCGAGACGCCGCACGGCGGCGTCAAGCAGTCCGGCTGGGGCAAGGACGGGTCGAAGTACGCCCTCGAGGACTACACGTTCGTCAAGCACGTGATGATCAACACCGGGGGCTGATCCTCGGGGCTGCTACGCAACGACGGCCGGTCCCGACGGGCCGGCCGTTCGATTCCCGGCTGTCGGGACGCCCGAGCCGGTCGGGATTTGCATCCCGGGTGCCGATCCGCCGGACTCGGCGGCTGAACCGGGCCGGAACGACCGGAATTCGTCGATTCTGTGCATCCCATGCACCAAGCGGTCGGATCCGGCCTCGAACCCGGCGCTTGTGCACCTCCGGTGCAAATCCGCCGCGTGTGCGGGATGGGCGCCGTCAGGCCGTGCCGACGCGAGCTGCGACCGCCGCCTTGATCGCGCCGAGGGACCGGATCGTCTCGAGGTCCCACGGCGATCGGAAGATCAGGATGGGGTGGCGGATCCCGACTGCGGCGTATCCGGCCAGTGCGTCGGCGACCGCCTCGATCGGGCCGCCGACGAGCAGACGGCCTTCGCCCACGCGCGGGTGGTGCGTCGCGACGTAACCCGCCCAGGCCTGCTCGGCATCGGCCGCGTCTGACCGGACGACGACATTGAGGTTGACCGTGCGCTCGATCTCGTCCGGATCCCGGCCGATGGCCCGGCAGGCATCGCGGAGGATGGCGTCCGAGGCCGCCAGGGTTCGCGGCGAGCCGAATGCGTTCCAGAGGTCCGCGTGACGGGCCACGAGGGGCAACGTCTTCGTCGGACCGGAGCCGCCGATCAGCAGCGGGATCCGCGGCTGGACGGGCCGTGGAGTGGCGAGGCCATCGTGGAGCCGGTAGAAGCGGCCTTCATGGGTCACGCGCTCGCCGTCGAGGAGCCGGCGGATCAACGGCACGGCCTCGGCGAGGCGGTCCAGCCGCTCGCCGAACCCGCTCCCGAACTCCGCCTCGAGGCCGAACGCCCGATGCTCGTCCCCGAACCATCCGCCGCCCATCCCGAGGACCGCCCGGCCGCCGCTGACGTGGTCGACCGTCGTCGCGAGCTTCGCGGTCAGCCCCGGATTGCGGAACGTGTTCGCCGCGACGAGCAGGCCGACGCGCGCGCGTCTCGTCACCGCCGCCACCGCCGACAGGGTCGCCCAGCCCTCGAGCTTGGCGTCGTCGCGATCGCCTTCGTCGGACAGCAGGTGGTCGTCGACCCAGAGATCGTCCGCGCCGGCGTCCTCGGCCGCCGTGACAGCGTCTCGGAGGGACGGCCAGTCCGTCCGCTGGACCCAGAACCCGGCACCGATCCGGACCGGATGACGGGTGCCGGCGGAGGTCGTCAACGAGTCATGGGGTCCGGGCATCGGGCGATGGTACGCTCGGGCCGATGGCGCTCGCCCTTCCCGCCGACGCCCGCGCCGCGGTCCTCGCCTGGTACGACGCCGGCGGCCGGGCGCTCGCCTTCCGCTCGAGCCGGGATCCGTACGCGATCCTCGTCTCCGAGGTGATGGCCCAGCAGACGCAGGTGAGCCGGGTGGTCGAGGTATGGCCCCGGTTCCTCGCCCGGTTCCCGACGGTCGACGCGCTGGCAGCGTCGACGCCGGCCGACGTCGTCCGGGCCTGGCAGGGGATGGGCTACGACCGTCGGGCGCTCAACCTGCGGCTCGCCGCGCAGGTCATCCGCGACGAGCACGGCGGCCGGGTGCCGGAGGACATCGAGGCGCTCGATCGACTCCCCGGCGTCGGTCCGTACACCGCGCGGGCGGTCGCGGCGATCGCCTTCGGGCGGCGCGTCGGGGCGGTCGACACGAACGTGCGGCGAGTCCTGACCCGGTCTCTCGCCGGCGCACGGCCCGCCGAGCAGGCGGGCGCGTGGGTGCAGGCGGCCGCGGACGCCTCCGTCGATCCGGATCGGCCGGGCGACTGGACGCACGGGCTGATGGACGTCGGGGCGACGGTCTGCCGCCCCGGGCGGCCGAGATGCGAGGCGTGTCCGGTGCGGCCGTGGTGCCGCTGGGCCGCGGCGACCTCGGGGGGCGCGGAAGCCTCGGCGGGCGTGACCCCGGCTCGGGAGGCCCCCGCTCGCCGTCGACGCACCGGCCCGGAGCCCGCGTTCGCCTCGACCAACCGCTGGCTGCGCGGCCGCATCGTCGACCGGCTTCGGGCCGCCGACGATGGCACCTGGGTCGCCGTCGAAGCCCCGATCGGCGAGCACGACGCGGGTGCCGTCGATCGAGCGCTGCGCGCCCTGGCCCATGACGGGCTCGTCGAGCTCGACGCCGCGGACGCCCGCCGGGCTCGGCTCGCGACCGCCTGACTCCGCCGCGCGATGGGCCGCGCTACGCTTCCGCCGTGATGCCGACCGTCCCGGACACGCGACCCGCGTCGGAGCGCCCAGGCGAGCCACTGCCCGCAGACGATCCCGAGCTGTTCGAGCTTGACCTGCGCGGTCTCCGGGGACGCTGGGCGTCGGCTGCTTCCCGCCCGCCGATCGGGGCCGCCGGGATGACCGGCGCGGACAAGCGCGCGCAGGCGCTCGGCATTCCCGGCGAGTGGCTGATGGAGCAGGCCGGGACCGCCGTCGCCGCGGCGGCCCTCGCCCTCGCTGCCGACACGGATCGCCTCGGTCACGGCCCGATCGTGATCCTCTGCGGTCCCGGCAACAACGGCGGCGATGGACTCGTCGCGGCCCGCCGGCTGGCCGCCCACGGAGCACGCGTCGTGGTCGGCCTGATCGCCTCGACCGCCCGCCCGACGACGCCCGACGCGGCCAAGAATTGGGATCGCATCGTCCGGGACGAACGGATCACGATCGTCCACGCGGCGGTCGCCCGCGACGTCAACGTCCTCGCTCACGGAATCGAGAAGGCCGCGATCGTCGTCGACGCCCTGCTGGGCACCGGCGTCAGCGGCCCG
>DATBPR010000542.1:0-6151 GCA_036561285.1 Candidatus Limnocylindrales bacterium
CTCGGGTCTCCGCAAGGCCCTGACCCGGCGCCCGGTCCCAGACGACGCCGCCGAGCGGGCCGCCGACGAGATCGAGGCCGAGCTGCGCGCCGAGGGCTCGACCGAGGTGGACTCGTCGCGGGTCGGGACCCTCGCCCAGGACAAGCTTCGCGAGCTCGACCAGATCGCCTACATCCGGTTCGCCAGCGTCTACCAGAGCTTCGACGATCTCGAGGACCTCAAGCGCGAGGTCGATTCGCTCTACGCCGAGCGGGGCGACGACACGATCGCGGTCGACCTGCGGGCCGGCGGCACGAAGGTCGGCCGCTCCGGCAAGCACGGTCGCTGAGCGGGGCCGATGAGCGTCCTCTCCGACCACGACATCGGTCTCGCCCTCGAGGCGGGCGAGATCGCGATCCGGCCGTACGACGCGGCCGACCTCCAGCCGTCGTCGGTCGACCTCCATCTCGACCGCTCGTTCCGGGTCTTCCGCAACAACCGCTACGCCTACATCGACGTGCGGTCCCCGCAGCCGGACCTGACGGAGATGCTCCGCGTCGCCGATGACGAGCCGTTCATCCTCCATCCGGGCGAGTTCGTGCTCGGCCAGACGCTTGAATGGGTCGAGCTGCCGAACGATCTCGTCGCCAGATTGGAGGGAAAGGCCCTCGCGCTCGACACCCCCATCCCGACGCCAAGCGGGTGGCGGACGATGGGTGACCTCGAGCCAGGCGACCGGGTGTTCGACGAGTCGGGGGCTCCGACCGTCGTCGTGGCCGCGACGCCGCCGATGATCGGCAGGCCCTGTCGCGAGGTGATCTTCTCGGACGGTGCCAGGATCGTCGCGGACGTCGAGCATCAGTGGGTGACGATCGACAAGAAGGGACGCCGAGATGGCCGGCAGCGAGTCGAGGTCCGCACCACGGACGATCTCGCTCGATCCGTCCGCGTTGCCGGAGAGCTCAACCATCACGTGCCGCTGGCCGGCCCCGTCCAGTACCCGCACCGCGACGATCTCACGATCGAGCCTTACACGCTGGGCGCCTGGCTCGGCGATGGCACCACGACCTCCGCCGCGATCACGTCGTTCGACGATGAGGTTCTCGAGCAGATCAGCGGCGACGGTTATCCCGTTCGACGACTGGCGTACGCCCCTCGCCTCTACAGCATCGGAGCCACCGGTCGAACGCGCGATCCGCTCACCGGCCGATACGCCCGGAACGGCACCCTTTCGAGCCGACTTCGGGACCTCGGCATGCGGGATGGCAAATACGTCCCCAGTGCGTATCTGGAGTCGTCCATTCCGCAGCGACTCGCGTTCCTGCAGGGGTTGATGGATACCGACGGGTATGTCGACGCCGTCGCAGGTCGGTGCGAGTTCACGAGCATCAACGAGGGCCTGGCTGACGCCGTCGTGGAGCTCGCAGCAAGCCTCGGGTTCCGTCCGATCAAGTCCGTTGGACGTGCGACTCTGAACGGAGTCGACAAGGGCCCGAAGTACCGGGTGAAGTTCACCCCTGATCGGCCGGTCTTTCGACTGAGCCGGAAGCTCGCCCGCCAGAAGGCAGCCGGAGCGTCCTACCACCGCTTCCGTGCGATCGACGTCGTCCGCGAGGTCGCCTCGGTTCCAGTCCGGTGTATCGAGGTCGCATCGTCAAGAGGCGTGTTCCTCGCATCACGCTCGTTCATCCCCACGCACAACAGCTCCCTGGGTCGATTGGGATTGCTCATCCACTCGACCGCGGGCTACGTCGACCCGGGCTGGAAGGGCAACCTGACCCTCGAGCTCTCGAACGTCGCGAACCTGCCGATCGCCCTCTACTTCGGGATGAAGATCGGCCAGATCTCGTTCTTCAAGATGAGCTCAGCGGTCGACCGGCCGTATGGCTCGCCGGAGCTCGGTTCCAAATACCAGGGCCAGTCCGAGCCGACGGCCTCGGCCTTCCACCGCGACTTCTCGAACGGGCGCGGGGCAGGGGAGGCGACGGGGAAGCCGGAGCCCGAGCCACGCCGCTGAACGAGGCCGTCGACTGGCGGCGCGATCTCGGCGGTGGCACGACGGTCGCCCTGGTCCAGGCGGGAACGTTCCGATCCGACGCGGGCGCCCTGTTCGGGCCCGTGCCGCGGATCCTGTGGGACCGCTGGGTGAGCGACGAGATCGACGCGGAGAACCGCCTCCTGCAGGCGCTGAACTGTCTCCTGATCGAGACGCCGGCCGGGCGCGTCCTCGTCGAGACCGGCATCGGCGATCGCGTTGACGACAAGACGCGTCACATGCGTGGCTACGAGGGCCCGTGGATCGCCCCGGCGCTCCGGACCGCTGGCTTCGACCCCGCCACCGTCGACGTCGTCGCGATGAGCCACCTCCACTTCGACCACGCCGGCGGGCTCCTGGCCGCGGACGGATCGCGCGCCTTTCCGCGTGCCACGATCGTCGCCCAGCGGTCGGAGTGGGCCATCGCCCTCGGCGACAACCCGCGGCTGGTCGCGAGCTACGTCCAGTCGGAGCTGGAGCTGGTGCGCGACTGGGGCGCGGATGGCTGGGCGGACGGGGAGCGGGAGGTCCTGCCGGGCGTGTCCGTCGTGCCGACCGGCGGGCATTCGGCGGGGCATCAGGCGATCGTCGTTCGTGCGCCGGGTGCGGCCCCGCTCGCGTTCTTCGGCGACCTCTGCATGCGGCCGTGGAGCGCGAACCCCCGCTGGGTGACGGCGTTCGACGACTTCCCGCTCACCTCGGTCGAGGTCAAGGCGTCGCTCTTCGCCCAGGCTGCCGACGAGGAGTGGACCGTCGTCCTCTCGCACGAGGTCCGGCAGCCCGTCGGCCGGCTCGTGCGTGACCGCGATCGCTATCGGTGGACGCCCGCCTGACGGGTGAGCCGCGACCGCCACGGGCGTGACGTGGCCGAATGACGTAGCGACGGACATGACACATGGCCGTCACGGTTCCTGCCATTCGGCAGATGGGTGCTCGCGGCGCCGCGGGCTACGGTGTCGCCAGACACAGACGGACCGCCGGACATCAGGACTGAGACCGGCGGACTCGCAGATCAGACGGCGGGATGCCGAACGACTGCGGAGCCGGCATTGATACCGCTTCGGCGGTCCGTCGAGTCACCTTCCCTCCCAACGACCCCGACCGGGTGTCGCCGCGCGCGACTCAGGACGGCGCGGGAGATGGTGATGGAGAGGGCACGGCGGGCGACGCCCCCGGGACGGAAGCGAGGAGCGCCTCGACCTGGCCTCGGGCCGAAGCCTCGGTCACGGGCCCGTTGATGATCGCGTGGATCGCGCCTTCGGGGCCGATGAAGAACGACGTCGGGATCCCGTTCAGGCGATAGAGGTCGTAGACGGCGCCGGTCACGTCAGCCGCGATCGTGTAGTCGAGCTGGTACTTCTCGGCGTAGGCCCGGACGTTGTCCTCGCTCGATTCGCGAACGCTCACGCCGATCACCTGGAGCCCTTGGTCAGCGTAGGCGTCGGAGACGTCCCGGAGGACGGGCGTCTCGAACTGGCAGGGCGGGCACCACGACGCCCAGAAGTTCAGCCAGACGGCTTTCCCGCGCAATGCGGCGAGCTGGACCGGCTTGCCGTCGAGATCGAGGAGCGGAGCCGGCTTGCCGTCCGGGCCGGGCACGGTCAGCTCCGGCGGCA
The DNA here is from genome assembly GCA_036561285.1 of Candidatus Limnocylindrales bacterium. Classification (GTDB taxonomy): domain Bacteria; phylum Chloroflexota; class Limnocylindria; order Limnocylindrales; family CSP1-4; genus CF-46. Next base: position 3,631 of record DATBPR010000542.1, read on the forward strand.
CATCGCCGGGCTTCAGGCCGTTCGCGACGGCCGGCCCGATCACGTACTGGGTGGGCTGCGGATCGGCCGGGAGCGGCCCGCCCGCACCGCCGAGCGGCGTCGTCACGACCACGAGCGCAACCGCCGTCACGGCGATCACGACCGCGGCGCTCAGCAGCTGGCGCCCCGTGAACGGGCCGATCAAGCCGCGCCGCTCGCGGCGATGGACGAAGCCGGGTCGCTCGGATGGTTCCGTCACCGGCGGTCAGACCGCCGTGTTGAACTGGAAGTACTGAGGCAGGAGCGAGAGCCAGTCGAAGATCATCGCGAGGCCGATCGCGACGACGAGCATCCCGCCGATGAAGCTGACCGCGCGGCCGTGGCGCACGAGCGGGCGCAGGATCGACGGCGCCCGGTCGTAGACAACGGCGATCGCGAGGAACGGCAGCCCGAGCCCGATCGTGTAGGCGATGAGGAGGATCGCGCCCTGGGCGATGGTCGTGCTCGTCGAGGCCATCGTCAGGATCCCGCCGAGGATCACGCCGATGCACGGCGTCCAGCCGACGGCGAAGATCGCCCCGAGCCCGAACGATGCCAGCCAGCCGCCGCGACTGCCGACGAGCCGGCCGCCGAGCCGGTCGCCGAAGGTCGGAGCGGCCCCACTTCCGAAGGACATCGTACCGGTGGTCGCCGCGACCGAAGCCGACGCGCCGGCATCGAGCGGGCGCCAGGTGCGCTCGAGCGCCGGCACGCGCAGGACGCCCGCGAGGTTGAGCCCGAGGATGACGAGGATCACGCCGCCGACCTGGCGGAGGACCGGCATCCATTGAGAGAGACCCGCCGCCGCGAAGGTCGCGGTGATCCCGAGCAGCGTGAAGACCGCCCCGAAGCCGGCGACGTAGGCGAACGCGTGTCGCAATGCGACCCAGCGGGTGACGCGGGCAGGTCCGCCGTCGGCGGCGACCGCGGAGCCTGCGACGGCGACGGCGGTCAGCTGGCCGAGGTAGGCGGGCACGAGCGGCAGGACGCACGGGCTGAGGAAGCTGATCAGCCCGGCCGCGAGCGCGACGAGGATCGTCAGGTTGTCGGCGCTCACGCCATGACCTCGTCGAGCGCCTCGGCGAGGAAGCGCCGGATCGCCGCGGGCGAGGTGGCCAGCTCCAGGCGCCGGCCGCCCGCCTCGAGGACCGGGATCGAGGTGAACCATGCCCGCTCCAGCTCCGGGTCCGTCGCGATGTCCCGTTCGCGGACGACGGCGCTGCGCTGGCCGCGTGCCGCGCGGTCCTCGAGGAGGCTCTGGAGCATCGCCCGGGTCTCGTCGCAGAGGTGGCAGCCCTCGCGGGTGAACAGGACGATCTCGGGACGGGAGGCGGTCATGGCGCCTGCATTCTAGGGGCGATCGTCGCCGGACCCGGCTCGTGCCGAGCGCCGGCCGGACCGCGAACGCGGGTGGTCCCATCGGATCGGTCCATCGGGACTGGACGTGGTGCTTCTTGACACCGATGATGCGTCCCTTCGGCGGGATCGACCCGCCAGGTCACCGCGAGGAATTCGGGCGTTGGCCGTCTCCGAGGAGATCCTGGAACCGAGACGCGGCGTGCGGATCGCGCACCCGGGTCGGAAGCTCGTCGCCTTCGTCTTCGCCGTCATCCTCGGCGTGGCGGCGGTCGTGAGCGGCCTCGTCGCGTTCCACGAGAGCCTGGCCGGACGGATCCTGCCGGGCGTCTCCGCGGCGGGGGTGGATCTCGCCGGCCTGACGACGGACGAGGCCCGCGCCGCCCTCACCGCGCGCTACAGGGCCTTGTCCGATGGCGGCGTGGTCCTGCGCACCCGGCTCGGCGTGACCACGATCCCGTTCGCGAGCGTGGGTCGCGGAGCCGACGTCGACACGATGCTCGCCCAGGCGGCGCAGATCGGTCGCGGCGGGACCTGGCTCGACGAGACGATCGCCGCGATCCGCCTCCGCCTCGAGCCGGCGACCGTGCCGCTCGTCCTCACCTACGACCATGGTCGCGCCGCGGCAGCCGTCGCGAGCTTCGCCGATCGAGCGACGCGCGCTCCGGTCGACGCCCAGGCGGTCCGGACCGGGAACGGCTTCGTGACGCTCTCGTCCGTCGACGGCGAGGGGATCGACGCGGCGGCCGCGATCTCGGCCGTCGATGCGGCCATGCGCGATCCGGCGACCGTCGGCGGCGCCGCGGTCACCGCCCCGACGACGTCCGTCGCCCCCGCCCTCACCACCGCCGAGGCCGATCTGGCCCGGACCCAGGCGCAGCAGATGGTCGCGGACCTGAAGATGGCGGCCGGATCGAAGAGCTGGACGATCCGTGGCGGCCGGATCCGGACGTGGATCACCTTCGGTTGGACGGACGGGACCTACGGCCCGATCGTGAACCGCGCCCTGATCCCGAAGGCCTTCGGCACGATTGGAACGCATGTTGCGCGGCCGGTGAAGAACGCCGCGTTCCTGAAGGACCGGAGCGGCCGGATCGTCGGCGCGATGGCCGACAGCGCCGGACGCGAGCTGGATGTCGACGCGACG
>DATBPR010000543.1:0-2709 GCA_036561285.1 Candidatus Limnocylindrales bacterium
CGGCGCGTCGGGGGGCAGGTCGTACGCGGCCCGGAGGAGGGCCGCCTCGTCAGCCTCGGCCGCGGTCAGCTCGGCCACGACGCGGCCGCCGAAGATGACGATCGCGCGGTCGCAGGCGAGCTGGATCTCCTTGAGCTCCGAGGTGTACAGCAGCACGGCGGCGCCCTCCGCGGCAAGGTCCCGCAGCAGGCGGTAGATCTGGCGCTTCGTGCCGATGTCGATGCCCCGCGTCGGGTCGAAGCAGAGCATCGTCCGGACGCCGCCCGCGACCCACCGCGCGATCGTGACCTTCTGCTGATTGCCGCCGGACAGGCGTCGCACCTCGGCTGCCGCCCGGGTGTCGATCTGGAGCGTCTCGATGGCCCGGTTGACGTCCTTCCGCTCGCCACCGACGTCGATCAGGCCCCACGTCCGGACCCGGGTCGAGAACGGCAACGCGATGTTCTCGCGCACGGATCGCTGCATCAGCAGCGCCTCGGCCCGGTCCGCCGGGACGTAGACCAGCCCGGCCCGGATCGCGTCGGCCGGGTGGCGGAAGGCGGCCGCGGTGCCGTCGACCAGGAGCTCGCCCCCGCCCGGTCGTTCGGACCCGGCGAGGATGTCGAACAGCTCGTCCTGGCCCTGCCCCTCGAGGGCGACGACGCCGAGGACCTCGCCCGGGTACAGGTCGAAGGAGACGTCGCGGAGCTTCGTGCCGGAGCTCAGGCTCTTCGCGGCGATCCGCGGCACGGCGTCCGCGGCATGCGCCGACGGGCCGCCGAAAACGGCGCCGCGGGTCGCGTCGCCCTCGCCCGGCAGCTCCTTGGCGATGTCGCCGAGCATCAGGGCCACGATCCGGTCCTCGGAGCCCTCGGTCACGTCGACGACGCCGACCGTCTCGCCCTCGCGGAGGACCGTGGCCCGGTCGCAGACCGCGGCAATCTCGATCAGGCGGTGCGAGATGAAGATCACGGAGCGGTCGGATCCGCGGAGCCCGCCGATCACCTCGAGCACCCGCTCGGTCAGGTTCGCGGGCAGGGCCGCGGTCATCTCGTCGAGCATCAGGACGTCCGGCTCGATCGCCAGGGCGCGGGCCAGGTCGATGACCCGCAGCGTGGCCAGTGGCAGATCGCGGACGTAGTCGGAGAGGTCGAGGTCGGGGATCCCGAGCTGCTCGAGCCAGTGGCGGACGGGATCAGGCGCAGTCCGGGTCAGGCGGAGGTTCGAACGGACGTCGAGGTCCGGGATGAGCGCCGGCTCCTGGTAGACGGAGACGACGCCGCCGCGCCGCGCCTCGGCGGGCGACTGGGCGGTGTACGGCCGGCCGCGGACGGTGATCGTGCCGCCGTCCGGATGGACCGCCCCGGTGAGGATCTTGACGAGGGTGCTCTTGCCGGCGCCGTTCGCGCCGAGCAGCGCGTGGACCTCGCCGGGGCGGACGGCCAGCGACGCCGAGCGCAGCGCCACGACGGCGCCATAGCGCTTGACGACTCCGGTGGCGTCGAGCAGGAGATCGGTCGCGACGGTGGTCACGTCGGTCGGCGTCCCGTCCGGTCAGGCTGGGAGGTGGGAAGTCGGAGCGGGGGTGTCGGCGGTGCCGACACCCCCGTGTCCTGGTTTCGCGGTGGGGGTCGGGTTACTCGCCCGGGCCCTTGCAGGCGATGATCTCGTCCTTGGTGTAGTCGGTCCAATCCTTGATCGTCAGGCCGAGCGGCCAGAGCTTGTTGATCTTCGGATCGGCAGCCGCCGTGAGGGCAGCCTTGCCCGCGTCGGTCGTGTTGTCCCAGAGCTCCGGCGTCACGTGGACGGTCGTCGCTGCGGGCTTCTGGCCGGCGAGGAGCTGGAGGGCGAGGTTGAGGCCGGCGCCACCGACGGCCGGCGGGTTCGTGACCGCGGCGCCCTTCGGGCCGTCGGCCGCGAGGAGCTGCGTGACGAAGCCGGCGTTGTCCGCGCCGACGATCGGCACGTACGGATGGTTGGCGGCCTTCAGGGCGTCGACGATGTTCGAATCAATGCCGGACGTCCAGATGCCGTCGAACTTCGTGCCGGACGACATGATGTCGTTGATCTGCTGGGTGCCCGTCGCCGGGTCCCACTTCGTGGCGACTTCCTTGACGACCTTGATGCCCGGGTTCTCGGCGAGCGCCTTCTTGAAGCCCACGTCGCGGGCGGTGTCGGCCGGGTGGCCGGCGATGCCGCGCATGTAGACGACGTCGCCCTTGCCGCTGAGCTGCTTGAACAGCCACGTGGCGCCGAGGTAGGCGTACTGCTCCTGGTCGTTCGACAGGTTGTAGGCGCCGGGCGCGGTCACGGACGCATCCACGGCCACGACCGGGATGCCGGCCTTGATCGCCTCGGCGATGCCGGGGTTGAGGGCGTCCGGGTCAGCCGGGTTGATCACCAGGGCGTTGACGCCCTGTGCGATCAGGGTCCGGATGTCGGCCAGCTGGCCGGCAGCGTCCGTGTCGCGATGGATGATCGAGACCTTGGTGACGTTGCCTTCCTTCACGGCCTGGGCCTTGGCCGAGCAGAGCATCGCCTCACGCCAGCCGTTGCCGACACCACCCGGGTTCGAGAACCCGATCGTGTACTTGGCCGCCGTGCCACCCGCTCCGCCGGATGCGGCGGGCGACGAGGTGCAGGCGCCGGTCACGACCGCCAGGGCGGCGATCGCGACCAACGCGCGGGCCATTCCGATCTTCTTCATGTAGTTCCACTCCTCCTTGCGCC
>DATBPR010000544.1:0-4038 GCA_036561285.1 Candidatus Limnocylindrales bacterium
CGCGACGTCGCGGCGGATCTCGCCACGTTCGTCGATGGGCTCGGCGGGCGGGTCGTGTTCGCGATCGAGGCGATGGGGACGCGGGTCGCGATGGTCGAGCTCACGGACGGACCGCCACGGATCGTGCTCGCCGGTCATCTCGAGGGCGACCGGCCCATCCTCGTCTACCGGGTCGCGGACCTGGCCGCTGCCGCGGCCGCGCTCGATGTGCTTGGCTGGCCACGCGGCCACGACCTCGAGATCCCGCAGGGCCCGGTCCGGTCGTTCGAGGCTCCGGGTGGCCAGCGGCTCGCGATCTACGAGCTCACCCGGCCCGGCGTGATCGAATCGTTCGCCGGTCGCCGCGACTTCTGAGGGGCAATCGCATGGATCAGCGATCCGCCCCGGCCATGAGCCGGGGCGGATCGACGCGAACCCTGAATCACGCCTCACGACTTGGGCAGCGTGACCTTCAGGATGACGATGGACCCATCACTGCCGAGCGAGACGGCCTCGCCGTCCGGCCCGAACCGCGGCGAGCCGATCCCGGCGGACGACGTTCCGATCGCTCGATGCGCCGGGTCGAACACGGTCACGTGGCCGCCGCCGCAGTCGTCGACGTAGACGTTGCCGGCCGCATCGACCGTTGCGTCACAACCGTTGCCAACGAACGAGTCGACGACCTTGCCATTCGGGTCGAGGTAGACGACCTGCCCGTTGTCGTCGTTGGAGACCACGATCCGTCCCTGCGGATCGAAGGCCGCGGTATGCCCGTGTCCGTCGAGCCTCGGGTCTGTCAGACGGCTCGCGATCCAGACTTCGGCTCCTGTCGGGGAGAACTTCTGGAGATTCTGCGCGCTGTCGTCGAGGACATAGACGTTGCCGTCGGCGTCCGCGTTCAGGTCGAACGGGATCGTGAACTGACCGAGCTTCTCGCCGAACGAGCCGAATGTCCGGATGAACGTCCCGTCGGCCGTGAAGACCTGGACGCGATGGTTGTCGCTGTCACTCACGTAGACCTTTCCGTCCTGTCCGACGGCGATCGAACCCTGGGGATTGTCGCCGGACCCCGCCGGATTGAAGTCGAACTGGCCCGTCTTGCTGCCCTCGCCGCCCCAACGCCGGACGACTCGACCATCCGGAGCGACCTCGGTCACGTGATCCGACCGATCGGTGACGTAGATGTCGCCAGTCGGGCCGACGGCCAGACCGAGCGGCCGGTCGAGGTCGAGAGTGGCGGCAGAGTGCCGGGCGACGACGCTGAACGGCTCGGGCAGCGCAGCGGATGGGCTGGCGATCGGCGTGGGCGCGTTCGACGGAGCCACCGAGGCGCGGGCGTATGGCTTCGCAACCACTGCCGAGCCGTCGCCTCCGATCGCGTACACAGAACCGCTCGTCGTCGCCGCGAACACCATCCCCTTGGCCACGGCGATGCAGCACTGCTGCCCGCCGACGACAGAGGACTGCCAGAACACGTTGCCTGTCGCTGCATCGAGCGCGTAGATGCGCTGCTCGGTATCGGCCGGGACGTAGACGATGCCGTTCGCGATCGCCGGCGCGCGGTTGGTTCCCGAATTGACGAAGCGCCAGCGCTCTTGACCGGTGACGGTGTCACGCGCGGAGACGGTGCCTCCGGCGCCGACCGAGACCGCCGTCGATCCCGTGATTGACGGGGAGCTCAGCCCTTCGTCGACCATCCACAGGAGCCGGCCGGTCCTGGCATCAACCGCCCGCAGATGGCCGCCCGCCACGTCAGCCCCCGGACCGACGTACGCGACGCCGTCCGCAATCACGATCGAGCCGAACGGGTCTCCGCCGAGGTCGAGGCGCCAGACGAGGTCACCCGTTGCCGAACGGAGGGCCACGAGCCCCTGGGTCGTGCCCGCGTAGACCATGCCGTCCGCGTACGCGGGTGCGCCGGCCGGTTGGCCGTCGGTCGATACCGTCGCGCGCCAGCGCTGAACGCCGCTGGCGAGCTCGAGCGCCTCGATCCGGCCGTCGCCGGTTCCGACAAAGAAGGCGCCATCGGCGGCGACCGAGGAGGTGGCACCGTTGATCGGGGTCGTCGAACGCCAGCGTTCCGCGCCGGTCGCCAGGTCGACGGCACGAACCGCTCCCGTGCCGTCGGTGACGTAGACCGCGCCGTTCGCGACGGTCGGGCCAGTCATCGACGTGCCGGGACGGAAGGACCATCGCTCGCTGCCGTCGGCGATCGACAGCGCGTGGAGGACGCCGTTGTCGCTCGGAGCGATCACCAGGTCGCCGACGACGGCGAGATCGGTTCTCACCGGGGCGCCGAGATCGACACGCCAGCGCACGACGGGGTTGCCCGTCGGGCCGCTTGGCGCGAGGCCCGTGTGGCCCGGTCCACCACGGAAGCCGGACCAGTCATCGGGCGTGGGTTGCGGACGAAGGAGGATCGCTGCGCCTACACCGATGACGGCGATCGCCGCCAGCACGATGAGGACGACCGCGAACGCGAGTCGGCCGGTCGGCGAGCCGACGGCCATTCGTGCCTGGGCAGTCATGGGGGACTCCTTGAGAAGCGCCAGCCAGCGCGGCCGAGGCCGCTGCCGACCGGTCGTGGACAGGATCTGGTCAACAAGCTGGTCGGTGACGGCTCCGCGAACGACGGCCTCGTCGGCCATCCACGCGGCAACCATCCGCTCGAGCGGCACCCGTGTGCTCATGCCGGTCGCTCCCGAACCAGTTCGACGGGCTCGGCCGTGGACATGGCCGTCCGGAGGGTCTCGAGCCCGCGGTGAAGACGGGACTTCGCGGTCCCGATGGGGATGCCGAGGATGTCGGCCGCTTCGGTCAGCGGCAGGTCGAGATAGAAATGGAGGGTCATGACGGCACGCTGGTCGACGGGCAAGCGGCCCATCGCCCGACCGATCTGGTCACGATCCACCACCGAGAGGGAGAAGTCAGGGTCAGACGCTGGCTCGAGATCGGGCATCACGTGCAGCTCGACCAGGTCCCGGCGTCGGACCGTGCGTGCCGACCGGTAACAGGCACGAACGGTGAGCCGGTACAGCCAGGCGTCCCAGGCTCCTGGATCGCGGAGTGCGCGGATATGGCGCCAGGCCAACACGAGCGCCTCCTGGACCGCGTCCTGGGCACGATCCGGATCCCGGAGGATCAGACGCGCGGCACCATGCAGCCGGGGAAACGACGCTCTCACCAGGATGGAGAAGGCGTCGTGGTCGCCGGCGATCGCTCGTTCGACGAGCTCGATCTGCATGTCGCCACCGATGCGACGCGGCTCGAAGGACCGCGTTCACACAATACGAGTCACCCCGAGCCCGATTCGGTTCCGTGAGACTCTCGGACGACGCAATCGATGAACGCCGCCGACGCCGGAACCGGCCGGGGCGTCCTTCGTGTCCGCGGACTCGCGATGATGGGCTCCGTGGAGCGGCCACTGCAGCCCGAAGCCGGTGAGGAAGTCGTCGTCGGCCTGCGCCCGATCGGCGAGGACGACCTCGACCTCCTCCGGGCGCTGCTCGGCGATCCGGCGATGACCCGGCATATCGGCGGCCCGGAAAGCGAGACGCGGATCCGGGCCCGGCACCATCGCCTCCTGCGCGACCGCCAGCCCGGCGCGACGTTCGCGATCACCGTCGGTGACGACCCGACCGGCGTCGGCTGGGCCGGCTACTGGGAGACGGAGCACCTCGGCGGGGTCGTCTGGGAGGCGGGGCTGAGCCTCCTTGGGTCGTGGCAGGGGCACGGGATCGCGAGCCGCGCGTTCCATCTCGCGCTGGAGCGGGCTGCCGCCGAACGCCGTCACCGGGTCGTTCACTCGTTCACGGCGGTCGCGAACGAGGCCGCGGCCCGGATGTGCGAGCGCGTCGGGTTCGTCAACCTCGGGGAGGTGGTCGTCCCGGATCCGAAGGGCCGGCCGATGCGCTGCCTCGACTGGCGGTTCGAGCTCTGGCCGTGAAGGTCAAGCGGGCCGGTCGCCCCTCGTGCCGGCGTTGAGCAGATCCTCGAACGGCACCGGGTCGAGAAACGGATCCCGGGCGGCGGCCGGCACCCGCGCCGCGACCGCGCCCG
>DATBPR010000545.1:0-2017 GCA_036561285.1 Candidatus Limnocylindrales bacterium
GTGACATGAAGCTGATCGGCGAGCGGTTCCATCCGTCGATCGCCTTCCTGCCGATCGGCGGGCACTACACGATGGATCCCGCCGCGGCGGCGCTCGCCATCGAGCTCCTCGGCGTCAAGGACGTCGCCCCGATGCACTACGGGACGTTCCCGATCCTCACGGGCACGCCGGACGAGCTCCGAGCCGCGCTGGCGGCTCGCGGTCTCGGCGGCGTCGAGATCCACCTCGCCGAGCCCGGCGGCCGGCTCGTCTGAGCCCTGCGGTCGGCCGCAGCTTGACGGTGCCGGGCGGCACCGTCCGGCGGGCCGGTTCCGACGGCTCGCGACGGGTCCGGTGCGGTCCGGGCCGGACCTCCGCGATCCGGGGCAGGACGAAGCGGCCATTCCCGCTCGCGGCCGCTGAGCCGAGGATCGCCACGACCCGGGAACCGGGTCCGACGACGAGGCACGTCAGGACAGGCAGGGGGCGAGGATGCGAGCAGGCTCCGCGGGCGCGGCCACGCTGCGCCATGTCGGCCTCGTCGCGCTCGAGGCGACCCTCGTCGCCACGCTCGTCTGGATCGCCGCGATGACCCTCGCGGGCGCCGGCCAGTCGAACGATCTCGTCGGGTCCGCGAATGCCGGCCGCGATCCGGGCACGATCCTGGTGAAGCCGGCTGTCCATGGCGCGACGGCTCTCGTCTCGACGACGAACGCGCCGGACGGCGCCTGGGTCCACGTCCAGTGCGCCCAGGGTTCGACACTGGTGATGAGCACTTGGGCCCGCCTCGATCCGCAGGGCCGCGCCAGGATCGTGCTTGGGAGCGCGACCTGGGTGTCCGGCGCCGCCGATTGCCTCGCGCAGGTCGGCTGGTTCACGCCGGGCGGGCACTGGCGAGCGTCCACCGAGACCCGATTTGGAGCCGCGGCCTGACGGCCTCCCCTGCCCGACAGCGCGAGAGCACCGCCGCGGACGCCCAACTTGATCGAATGCACACCCGCGGAACGTTCCGGCTGGGTCCGGCCGGCGGTTCGCCCCGCAGACCTCCAGGAGTCAGCCCTCGACGGCTACCTGATGGTCAACTGGCGAGCAGGCCGTCCGGTTAACGTGGTCCAACATTCCTCCGTGGGCATCCGAACCAGGTCGGATTGGCCGTCCCATGCATGGGAGGACTGTTCGGCGCATCGCGACTTGCCGATCGATGCGGGATTAGCCGCTAACGGCTAACGGGCGGATCGAATCGGCTGTGGCGAGGCCCGCGACCAGACCGAGCAGTCCCTGAATGACTGGATGGCCAGGTCCGACGCCCGTGAGGGCGCCGCGCCAGGCCCTGCTCAGCCGGGGACGGTCAGGACGTCGCCCTGGCTTCCGGTTGCTCCGTTGCCCAGAGCGGGCGTCGCCACATGCTCGTCGGCAGCGATCCGCGGCCGGACCGGCTCGACATGCCCTGGGCCCACCGGCACCGGTCCGACGAGCTTCGGCGGCCAGTCGCTGACGACGTCGAACAGGGCCGGTCGGAGCTCGTCGTCGCGGTCGCCGAGCGCGAGCTCGAGGAGCCGCCGCGCGCGCGCCACGACGTCCGCGGGCGGCACCGCGTCGGCGACACGGAGGATCTTGTCGACCTGGGTCTTCTCGACCTGCTCGGTCTCGTAGAAGAGGCGCTCGTGGAGCTTCTCGCCGGGACGCAGGCCGGTGAACCGGATCGGCACGCTGTTCTCGTCGTGGCCGGTCAGGCGGATCAGGTCGCGAGCCATGTCGAGGATCCGGACGGGCTCCCCCATGTCGAGGACGAAGAGGTCGCCCGGCCGCCCGATCGCCGCGGCGTCGAGGATCAGCCAGCCCGCCTCCTGCATCGTCATGAAGTAGCGGGTCATCTCGGGATTGGTGACCGTGATCGCCTCGCCGTTCTCGAGCTGGCTCTGGAAGATCGGCAGGACGCTGCCGGCCGAGCCCAGGACGTTCCCGAACCGGACCGCGACGTAGTTGCGCCCGGTCGTCTGGGCCGCATCCGCGACCAGCCACTCCGCCAGGCGCTTGG
>DATBPR010000546.1:0-5013 GCA_036561285.1 Candidatus Limnocylindrales bacterium
CTGCCGTCGGAAGGCTCGGCCCGGATCTTCGGCTTCGACGTCGCCCGCCAGACCAAGCAGATCCGCCGGATCATGAACATGGTCGCGGGCGGCGAGCAGTCGGGCTACGGCATCCTGACGGTCCGCGAGCAGCTCTGGATGTTCAGCCAGTTCTACGGGCTGCCGACGCGCGACGCCTGGCGCCGGGTCGACGAGCTGATCGACGCCGTCGGCATGCAGGAGCAGCGCGAGCAGCGCGTCAGCACGCTGTCGACCGGCCAGCGTCAGCGGATGAACTTCGCCCGCGGCCTGCTCAACGACCCGTGGATCTTCTTCCTCGACGAGCCGACGCTCGGGCTGGACGTCGCCGCCGCCCGCGCGGTCCGCGAGCTGGTCCTCGCCTGGAAGGCCGCGGTCCCGGGCCGGACGGTCCTGCTCACGACCCACTACATGCAGGAAGCCGACGAGCTCTGCGACCGGATCGCGATCGTCGACCACGGCCGGATCCTTGCCCTCGGCAGCCCGGACGAGCTCAAGCGGCGGGTCCAGCGCGAGAGCGTCTTCCGCCTCGAGCTCGACCGGCTCGACGACGGCGTCGCCGCGCTGCGACGGCTGCCCGGCGTGGTCAGCGCGGCCCAGGCGGCCGGCGACCAGGCCGATGGCCGCGGCGAGCGGCGGACCGTCGAGATCAACCTGGTCCTCGTCGACGACGGGGCGCTCGGGGGAGTGGTCGGCGCGCTCGGCGGTCTCGGCGCCCAGATCCTCGCGCTCCGCAAGTCCGAGCCGTCGCTGGAGGACGTCTTCGTCGAGCTGGTCGGACGCGGCTTCGACGACGCCGACGAGGATGGCGACGACGACCGGATCCCGAACGAGCCGGGCGAGGCCGACGTGAAGGCCCGCGAGACCGACGATTCGCGCGAGCGCGAGGCGGAGGAGGTCGCATGACCGCCACCGGCGCCAGTGCGTCTCGCGCGGGCGGCAACGTGCCGTTGCCGCCGCCCTCCCCGTTCGCCTACCGCCCGACCGCGAGCCCGCAGGCCGCCGCCGAGTGGACGCCGCGCCAGGTCGGCCTGACGAACCTGCGGACCGTCTACGGCCGGGCCTACCCGCGCATGACGGGGCTGATGCGCGAGAAGAGCTGGGTCTTCTTCGAGATCCTCCTGCCGTTCCTCGCGACGTCCGCGTTCGTCTTCGTGTACCGCGCGCTGCAGGCGCCGGCCCAGTACATCGGCTTCGTCGTGATTGGCGGGGCGATGACCGCGTTCTGGCTGAACGTGATCTGGATGATGGCCCAGCAGCTGTGGTGGGAGAAGAGCCAGGGCAACCTCGAGCTCTACTTCGCCGCCCCGATGAACATCATGGCCGTGCTCTTCGGGATGGCCGTCGGCGGCTTCGTGATGAGCTCGACCCGCGCGGCGGCGGTCCTCGTCATCGCGACGACCGTGTTCGGCGTCACGTTCTCGGTCGACCAGTGGCTGCTGCTGGTCGCGGTGTTCCTGCTCACGCTCGCGGCGCTCTATGGCCTGGGGATGGTCCTCGCGAGCCTGTTCCTGATGTGGGGCCGCGAGGCGTGGCACCTGACCCAGCTCCTCGTCGAGCCCGTGTACTTCGTGTCAGGCCTGAACTTCCCGATCGCCCGCCTCGGGGTCCTCGGCTCGGTCGCGATCAGCATCCTTCCGCTGGCCGTCGGGCTGGACGCGATGCGCCAGCTTGCGTTCGCCGGCACGGCCTACCCGACGGGCACGCCTTCGCCCGAGGTGGAGGCGCTGATCCTCGTCGTGATGGTCGTCGTCTTCATCGCGATCGCCCGTTGGTCGCTCGTCACGCTCGAGCGCCGCGCCCGCGAGGAAGGCCGGCTCTCGGTGCGCTGGCAATGACGGCCGAGCTGACGGTCCGCCCGGATGCGGCCGGTCTCGCCTCACCGGAGTGGGGCGGCTTCGACCCGGCCCGGACCCGGGGCGGGGGCTTCCGCGACGTCCGCAAGGCCTTCGTGACCGCGACCCGCCTCGGCTGGCAGATGGAGGCGAACTGGACCGACCCGATCCTGTTCCTGATCTACTCCGTCGCGAAGCCCCTGGCCTCGGCGCTGATCCTCGTCGTCATGCTCGACGTGATCAGCGGCGGCGGGAAGCCGGAATATCGCGCCTTCGTCATCGTCGGCAGCGCCCTGTGGGCGTTCGTCCTGTCGGGGGTCAGCGGCCTCGCCTGGATGATCCTCGACGACCGCGAACGCTACCGGATGCTCAAGTACGTCTACGTCAGCCCGAGCGACTTCCTCGCCGTCGTCTTCGGCCGCGGCGTCGCCCGGATCGGGGTCGGCGCGATGGGGGCTGCGATCACCCTCGGCGTCGGGATCCTGATCCTCGGCGTGCCGTTTCACGTCGGCGCCGTCCACTGGGGCCTGCTCGTCGTCGTGATGGCCCTGGGCGTGATCTCGATCCTCGCGATCGGGCTGCTGCTGGCCGCGATCTGCATGCAGACGCGCCAGGAGTCGTGGTCGTATCCGGAGGCCGCGGCCGGCGCGCTGTTCCTGATCTCCGGCGTCGTCTTTCCGCTCGCCGTCCTTCCGCCGATCGCCCAGGCGGTCGGGCTGCTGACGCCGCTGACGTGGTGGATCGAGGGGGTCCGGCAGGCGCTGTTCCCGGGCGGTGTCTCGTCCGTCGGAGGCGCCGGATCGCTGTACGACCAGCTGACGGGCAATCCGGTCCCGGACCCGGCGACGGTCGTCGTCGCCTTGCTGGCCACCGGGACGGTGGCTACACTCGCGGCATTGGCCGTCTTCCGGGCGAGCGACCGCCGCGCCAAGGACCGCGGGCTGCTCGATCGGACGACCGGCTCCTGATCATCGGCGGGTCCGGGCCGCGTCCGGACGATGCCGCAGGCCGCCCGAACCGGGAGACCCGATGCGCATCTACGAGGGGAGTCCGCGCCAGGACTTCGAGGAGGTCTTCCGCTCGATCGGGGCCTTCATCGACCAGCGCGGGATGCGCGAGATCCTCCTCGTCGAGGCACCGGACGGGTTCATCGTCCAGGGCATCGTCACGGCAGGCGCGGCCGGCGGCACGTGGTCCGAATCGATGGGCCACCAGGCGAAGGAGACCCTGACCTTCCTCGACGACGACATCTCCCGCTTCATGGAGGAGTCGCTCTCCCGTCGCGGCGAGCCCGGGCCCGAGCCACACCGCGACGCCGGCTACTACGAGACCGCCCTGCGCGTGATCGGCCGATACATGGACGAGCAGCGGCCACGGGACGTCTTCTTCTTCGAGCAGGACGGCGCCTTCGTCGTCCGCCTCTTCCAGACGGCTCAGCAGGGCGGCCAGCACATCCTCGCGGAGTTCACCCGCGACGACATCGCCGAGCTCGTGGCTCGAGGACCGCAGCTCCGCGTGCCCGACCCGGCCCCGACCGACAAGGCCTCCGCGAAGGCCTGATGCCCGCCCGGATCACCGACCCGATCGCCCATCCATCCCAACCGCACGGAGGAACCGAGATGAAGGCTCTCAAGACCGTCGCCGTCGCCCTCGGCATCACGCTCGCCGCGCTCATCGTCATCCCGCTCGTCGTCCTGGCCGGGCTCTTCGTCTGGCTGAAGGTCACCGAGGAGCAGGAGGACGACCTGCTCGAGCTCGATCGCGAAGGCGCCTGATCCGCGACCCGGGGGCCGCGACGCCGGGCGGCGTCGCGGCGGAGCCCGGACGATCGACGCCCGCCGCGACCGCGGCGGGCGTTTCGGTGCACGGCTCGGAGCGGCGCCTCGCCGAGGCCGGCGTCCTCGTCGTCATGGTCCTCTGGGCGGCGAACTTCATCGTCGTGAAGTCGGCCCTCGAGGTCCTGCCGCCGGTCGGCTTCACGTTCCTCCGGTTCGTCCTCGCCTCGATCACCCTGTTCGTCCTGCTCCGCTGGCGCGAGGGATCGGTCGGACTGCCGCGCCACGACCTCCTGCCGATCTGCGGGCTCGGCGCGCTCGGATTCGGCCTGTACCAGATCCTGTGGACGACCGGCCTCACGACCGTTCCGGCGGGTGACTCCGCGCTGATCATCGCCTCGACGCCCGTGCTGGTCGCGTTCCTCGCGGTCGCGGCCCGATCCGACGTCCTCACCTCGGCGAAGGTCGTCGGCGGGCTCACCTCGTTTCTCGGCGTCGCGATCGTCATCGGGACCGGCCAGGGCCTGACCCTCGGCAGCTCGATCGCCGGCGAGGCGATCACCCTCCTCGCGGCCTTCTGCTGGTCCGCTTACCTCGCGTTCGGTGCGCCCTTCCTCGGCCGCTACAGCCCGCTCCGGGCAACGGCGTGGGCGACGATCTCCGGCACCATCGTCCTGGCTCCGCTGGCCGTTGGCCAACTGTCCGCCGCCGGGCTGAGCTCGATCCCGCCCGACGTGATCCTCGCGGTGCTCTATTCCGGCTTCCTCGCCGCGGGCATCTCGAACGTCGTCGTCCAGAACGGGGTCAAGGTCATCGGGCCGACCCGGACCGCCGCCTACCAGTTCCTCGTTCCGGCGCTCGCCGTCGTCCTCGCGGCGATCTTCCTGTCCGAGCCCATCCGCCTCGGCCAGATCGTCGGCGGGATCGTGATCGTCGCCGGCGTCCTGATCACCCGCGGCACGCTGCTACAGGGTCGCCTCCGCACGATCTGACCGACCGCCTGAACGTTTGGGCCGCCGCCACACTCATTGGAGGTGACCGCGCCATCCGGTGCGGCTCACCGAGGGAGTGGCGGTGGACGAGCTCGTCGAGCGGGCCCGGCGCGGCGATCGCGAGGCATTCGCGGACCTGGTCATCCTGACCAGTGACCGGATGTACGCGATCGCCACGAGGATCCTGCGCGACGCCGACCTGGCCGAGGACGCCCTGCAGGGCGCCCTGATCACGGCCTGGCGGAGCCTGCCCACCCTGCGCGACCCGGCCCGCTTCGAGGCCTGGCTGCGTCGTCTCCTCGTCCATGCCTGCTACGCCGAGGCCAGGCGTCGCCGGTCATGGACCACGCGAATCCGCGTCCTGCCGGTCGAGGGGCCGGCCGGACCCGATGG
>DATBPR010000547.1:0-5319 GCA_036561285.1 Candidatus Limnocylindrales bacterium
GTCGTGACGGCCCACCTCACCTACATCGGGCGCGACCAGCGGCGGCGCCAGGTCGCGGCGCTGGCAGCCCTCGCATCCGGGTTGCCGGATCCGGTCGTCGTGACCGGCGATCTGAACGCGCCGATCGAGGCCGACGAGGTCGCGGGCCTGCGCGACGGCTTCGCGGACGCGTTCGGGGCCGTCGGCGTGCCGCCCGGTGACGCGCGCCGGCGGTCGGCCGGCGCGGTCGCGATCGACCAAGTGCTCGTCCGTGGGCTCGACGTCCTGGCCTGTCGCGTCGCGACCGAGGCCGGTGACCTCTCGGATCACTGGCCGGTGGTGGCCGACCTGCGCCTGCCTGCCGGCTCGGAGATCGACTAGGCGAGCCGCTCGCGCAACCGCTCGACCTGGCTCCCCAGCTCGGCCTCGCGAGTCCGCGCCCCGTCGACGACCGCGGGCGGTGCCCTGTCGACGAAGGCCGGGTTCGCCAGCCGCGCCCGCGCGGCGGCGAGATGACCCTCGGCCTCGGCGAGCTCCTTCTCCAGGCGGACCCGGTCGCCGGCCCCCGGTGCGGCGGCAGCCAGCAGGATTCGGCCCTCGATATCGCCCGCCGGGAGGATCAGCTCCAGCGATCCGGCGCCGCCCGGCAGCGCATTCCGTGATGCGTGGAGAGCCAGCGGCCGGGCGCGCGCCAGCCGGCCGATGGCGGACGCCAGCGCCTCGAAGCTCGCCCGCTCGTCGCCCGGGATCGCGAGATGCGTCTCCAGCCAGTCACCCGCCGGGACGCCGGCCGTCGCGCGAGCATTCCGGACCGCGACGATGGTCTCGACGACGAGGGCCATCCGCCGGTCCAGTGCGTCGTCCGTGGCGTGCTCGCTCGGCCAGCCGGCGACGATCAGCAGCTCCGCGTCGCCCGCGCGGCGCGGCAGCGAGCCCCAGATCGCCTCCGTCACGAAGGGCATGACGGGGTGGAGCAGCCGGAGGTACGTGTCGAGCGCGTCGACGAGCGTCCACCAGGTCGCCGCGCGCTCGGCGGCGGGAACAGCGTCGTCCGCCAGACGGACCTTTGCCAGCTCGATCCCCCAGTCGCAGAACTCCGACCAGATGCCGTCGTGGAGGGCGCGGGTGATCTCGGCGAACTGGTAGTCGGCGAAGCCGCGGTCGACCGCCGCGGTCGTCGCCGCCGCGCGCGACCGGATCCAGCGCTCGGTCGGACCGAGGAGCGCGTCGTCGATGGCTGCCGGCCGCGCGGCGTCCACAGCGACGGTCGCCGGGCGTGCGCCGAGCACGAAGCGCGCCGCGTTCCAGAGCTTGTTGGCGAAGTTCCGGGCGAGCTCGAGCTTCTGCGGCCCGAACCGCTGGTCCTGGCCGGGGGTCGCGCCGTGGATCAGGGCAAACCGCAACGCGTCGGCGCCGGACTCGGCCATCACCGCGAGCGGATCGACGACGTTGCCGGTCGTCTTCGACATCTTCTTGCCGAACGGGTCGCGGATCAGCCCCGAGAGCGAGATGGTGTGGAACGGCTCGCGGCCGGTCAGCTCGATGCCGAGCATCATCATCCGGGCGACCCAGAAGAAGATGATGTCGTAGCCCGTCTCCATCACGGACGTCGGATAGAACCGGCGGAGGTCGTCGGTGTCGTCGGGCCAGCCGAGGGTCGAGAACGGCCACAGCCCCGAGCTGAACCACGTGTCGAAGATGTCCGGGTCCCGCTGCAGCTCGGCTGCCGGGCGGCCGCAGACGTCGCAGGCCGCCGGCCCGTCCGGCTCGGCGCTGACCGACACGTGGCCGTCCGGGCAGTACCACGCCGGAATCCGGTGGCCCCACCACAGCTGGCGCGAGACGTTCCAGTCGCGGATGGTCGTGAGCCAGTGCTCCCACGTCCTCTCGAAGGCAGCGGGAACGATCCGGGTCCGGCCGCTCCGGGTCGCCTCGAGGGCGGCCGCGGCCAACGGTGCCGTCCGCACGAACCACTGGGTCTTCAGGCGCGGCTCGATGACGTCGTCGGACCGCTGGCAGCGACCGACGACCATGTCGTGGGCGGACTCCCCGGCGAGATCGCCGCGCTCCAGGAGGTCCGCCACGATCGCTGCCCGGGCCTCGTACCGGTCCAGCCCGTCGTAGCGCGTCGCGGTGTTCGCGATCCGGGCGGCGTCGTCGAGGATCGTGGGCATCGCCAGGCCGTGACGGAGGCCCGTCGCGTGATCGTCGTGGTCGTGGGCGGGGGTGATCTTCACGGCCCCGGTCCCGAAGGCCGGGTCGACGATCTCGTCGGCGATGATCGGGACGTCGCGATCGACGAACGGGATCCGGACGGTTCGCCCGACAAGATCGTCGTAGCGGGCGTCGTCGGGATGGACGGCGACGGCCGTGTCGCCGAGGATCGTCTCGGGGCGGGTGGTCGCGACCGTGATGGTCCCGACCGGGTCCGGCTCGCCGGTCACGGGGTCGACGAGGTGGTAGCGGACCTGCCACAGCGTGCCCGTCTCCGGCGTCGAGATCACCTCGAGATCGCTGACGCTCGTCCGACAGCCCGGGCACCAGTTGACGAGTGCCTCGGTCCGGTAGACGAGGTCGCGGTCGAACAGCGTCTTGAACGCGACCCGGACGGCCTTCGCGGAGCCGTCGTCCATCGTGTAGCGGAGACGGCTCCAGTCCATCGAGGCGCCGAGCTTTCGCTCCTGGGAGAGGATCGTCCGGCGGGTGTCCTCGACGAACGCCAGCATCCGCTCGAGGTATCGCTCGCGGCCCAGGCTCTGGCGGCTCTCGCCCTCCTTCGCGAGGATGCCATCCAGGACGAACTGGGCGGCGATCGACGCGTGGTCGAGCCCCGGCAGGAACAGCGTCGGCCGGCCCTCCATCCGGGCGTGGCGGATCATCAGGTCCTCGACGGTCGCCCGCTGGGCGTGGCCGAGGTGGAGAGACCCGGTAACGTTCGGCGGCGGCTGGATGATCGTGAACGGCTCGGCGTCGGGGTGCGGGCGGGCGCCGGCGCCATCGGGGGCGAAGACGTCGGCCGCGATCCAGCGCTCGTACACCGCGTCCTCGACCTCGCTTGGCCGGTAGGCCTTGGGGAGGCCGGCGGCCGCGTCGGTCGTCGCGGTCGGGTCGGTCGCCGTCTTCGTGTCGGTCTCGGTCATCGGTTGCCCCTGAGAATCGAACGCCCCGCTCGTCCAGCGGACGAACGGGGTCGTGGTGCCACCTGCTGGTTCGCCGTCCGGGGCGCTCCGCTCATCGCGTGCGCCGGGTCCGGTCGGCCTCGTGGCGCGCTATCGGGCGCCGGGCGCACGGCTCGCGAGCGACCTTCGGTCCAGGGTTCCCGCGCGGCTCGCACCGTCCCGCGCTCGCTCCGTGGCCGCCCCGGGCCTACTCCTCTCGGTCGTCGCCGTGAGGCCGGGAGCGTAGCACGGGGGTGGTCGTGCTGCCACCTGCGCCGGCCGCCCTCTGGACGCCCTCGAGCCGCCTCCCCACGACGGCGGACCGCGCGCGAGACCGGCGGCGAGGTCGGCCGACCGAGGCCCTGACCGCGTTGTAGAGTCAGTCACCACCCCATCGCGGCCGTGTCAGAGGAGCGTGACGGAACACGCGGTGCATTTCCCGTCCTCGCCACCAGGCGCGCCCACGGCGTTGGACCTCCCCGCCGGCGTGTCCGTCGTCATCCCGGTCTATCGGTCGGCGAGCGTGCTGCCGGAGCTCCATCGTCGCCTGACCGCGGTCCTCCCCGGGCTTGTCGACCGATACGAGATCGTCCTGATCGAGGACGCAGGCGGCGACGGCTCGTGGGACGTGATCGAGTCGCTCGCGGCACAGGACCGTCACATCCGGGGGATCCGGATGAGCCGCAACTACGGACAGCACAACGCGCTCCTGTGCGGGATCCGGGCGGCTCGGTACGACGCGATCGTCACGATGGACGACGACCTGCAGAACCCACCCGAGGAGATCGGCAAGCTGCTCGAGCTGCTGGGCGACGGGGTCGACGTGGTGTACGGAACCCCGGGAACCGAGCAGCACGGCTTCCTCCGCAACCAGGCATCGCGCATCACGAAGATTGCCCTGCAGGGCGCGATGAGCGCCGAGACCGCCCGGAGCGTGAGTGCGTTCCGCGCGTTCCGGACGCGTCTGCGCGAGGCGTTCGCGACCTACGCGGGGCCCTTCGTCTCCATCGACGTCCTGCTGACCTGGGGCTCGACGCGGTTCGCTCACGTTCGGGTGAACCACGATCCGCGGCTGGCCGGGACGTCCAACTACACGTTCCGGATGCTGGTCACCCACGCGCTCAACATGACGACGGGCTTCAGCACCCTGCCGCTCCAGATCGCGAGCCTGATCGGGTTCGTCTTCACCCTGTTCGGGTTCGTCGTCCTCGCGGTCGTCCTCGGGACGTATGTCGTCAACGGCGGGAGCAGCGTTCCGGGCTTTGCCTTCCTCGCCTCGATCATCGCCATCTTCAGCGGCGCCCAGCTGTTCGCCCTCGGGATCATCGGGGAGTACCTGGCGCGGATGCATTTCCGTTCGATGGATCGGCCGGCCTACGTCGTCCGCGACGTGACGGGTGACGAATGAGCAGCAGTGCCGGATCCGGTGGGACGACGGAGGCGGATCCGTGGACCGTCGTCCCGACCACACTGACGGCCGGTGGCGCCTCCCTGGACTGCTCCGTCGTCCCGTGGGACACCCGGATCTTCGGCTTTCCGGTCGCCGACATCGGACGGTTCTCGCTCGCTGCGGCGACGACCGGCGCAGACGCGACCGCGCTGTTCGAGGCGTTCGACACCTGGTGCACCGCGCACGACGTCCGCCTGGCGTCCTGCCGGCTCGATCATCTCCAGCTCCGGGAGTCGATGGTGCTCGAGGCCAACGGCTTCCGATTCATCGAGGCCGTCTATCACCCACGCCTGAGCTCCGTCGCCTCCGCCTCGGCCGCGGCAAGCGGCGTGACGATCGAATCAGCGACGCTCGAGGACCTGCCGGGCATCGAGTCCATCGCCGCCGACGCCTTCTCGACCGGCCGGTTTCTCCTCGACCACCGCTTGCCCGCCGACCTCAGCCGGCGCCGGTATGCGGACTGGGTTCGGTCGGCCTTCGAGGGATCGCGCCAGGACGTCCTCATGGCGCGCATCGACGGAGAGGTCGTCGGCTTCTTCGTCGTGGAGCAACGGCCCGACCGGTCCGTCTACTGGCACCTGACGGCGATCGCCCCCGCGTTCCAGGGCCGCGGGATCGGTTCCCGGGTCTGGCGCTCGATGGTCGACCGTCACGCAGCCGAGGGAGCGGTCGCGATCGAGACCACGGTGTCGGGACACAACCTGGCCGTCCTCAACCTCTACAGCCGGCTCG
>DATBPR010000548.1:0-1756 GCA_036561285.1 Candidatus Limnocylindrales bacterium
TGGGTGATCATCGAGGAGGAGCTCCACCGGTTCGCGAACGCCCAGGAGGCCGCCGTGGCCGTCAACGTCTACGGCCGCGGCATGTGGGAGACGATGTCGGCGTACTGGCCGACCGCCGACCAGAACCCGGACGAGCCGCCGGTCATCGTGGAGTTCGCCAGGATCTGGCAGGCCGAACCCAAGGTCGTCGTGTCGCGGACCCTCGAGACCGCGGAAGGCCCGAACGTCCGGCTCGTCCACGGGGACGGAGTCGACGAGGTTCGGCGCCTCGCCGCCGAGATCGACGGCGAGATCTCGGTCGGTGGGGCGACCCTGGCCGCATCGTTGATCCGGGCCGACCTGGTCGACGAGTACCGCCTGTACACGCACCCCGTCGCGATCGGCGCCGGCAAGCCCTACCTGCCGGCGGGCGCTCCGCTCCCCTCGCTGAAGCTCGTCGGTTCGCACGATTTCGCGACGGGCGTCACGTATCGCGCCTACCGCCTCCGGCGCTAGCCGGCGCTCGGACGGGGCGTCAGCTGCTGGAGGGCCCAGGGATTGCCGTCCGGATCGCGGAAGTAGACGAACCGGCCCCACGCCTGATCGTCGATATCGCTGACGTCCACGCCACGGCCCTTCAGCTCCGCGTGGGCTGCCTCGATGTCGCCGACGACGATCTGGAGGCCCGCGAGCGAGCCCGGCTCCTTGTCCGTGAGCCCGATGCCGAAGCAGATCGAGCAGGCGGAGCCCGGCGGCGTGATCTGGACGAAGCGGAGCCTCTCGTTGACCGTCTGGTCGTGGTCCGCGTGGAAGCCGGCCTGGTCGACGTAGAAGGCCTTCGCCCGGTCGACGTCGGACACCGGAACCGTGATGAGCTCGAGCTTCCAATCCATCGCGCACCTCACTCGGGGTGATGCCTGACCCTTCCATCATCTCAAGCAATCTGACAGAATGCTGTCATGAATGTGGACAATGGACGACAGGATGCTGTCACTCTTGCCGATCACGGGCGCGATGGTCCCCCCGGGCGAACAGCGGCCGGCGAGGCCTTCAGCAACCTCGTCGTCCGGGTCTTCCGCCTCAACGGGCTGCTCGCGGCGGCCGGAGACGCGCTGTCCCGGCCGGCCGGCCAGTCGAGCGCGCGATGGCAGGTCCTGGCGATGGTCGAGGACGGGGACCACACGGTTGCCGAGACGGCGCGGACGCTCGGGCTTGCCCGGCAGAGCGTCCAGCGGGTCGCCGACCTCCTCGAGGCTGACCGGCTCGTCCGCTACGTCGACAATCCGCGGCATCGCCGGGCGCGCCTCATCCGGCTGACCGATGAGGGTCGCGCGGTGCTCACGCGGATCCAGGCTGGGCGACGCCCCTGGGCGGATGCGCTCGGGGACCGGGTGGGGGAGGCCCGCCTGCGCCGGTTGATCGCCGACCTGGACCGCGTGCTCGAGGGCGTCCAGCTCCGCCAGCCCGCCCGGAAGGCCCCGCGTGACGGCCGCGCGGCAGGTCCGAGCTCGGAGAGACCGGGAGACTAGATCAGGCGCCGGAAGAGGAGCAGGCCGGCGAGGACCGCGACGACGACCACGGCGAGCTCCCACGCCGGCATCGTCGAGATCGTGTGCTGGGCGGAGCTGACCCAGCTCCCGAGCTGCGCGCCCATGTCGACGTTGCCGCCACCACCGCCGCCGTGGCTCCCCGAGACCTGACCCGCACCCTGGCTGATGCCGTTGCCGTATTCGACCATGCGCGGATCATCGCACCCGCCGCAAGGGCCATCGGACCC
>DATBPR010000549.1:0-4071 GCA_036561285.1 Candidatus Limnocylindrales bacterium
GGCCTCCTCGGCCGCGGCTTCGGTCGAGGCCTCGGCCGCCGGCTCCGCGGCGGCTTGGGCCGCGACGGCCGCGACCGGCTCTTCGGCAGCCGCTTCTGCCGCCGGCGCGGTGGCGCCGGCCTCCGGGGCCTCGTCCTCGGCAGCCTTCGCGGCGACCGAGACGTCGCTGCGGATGTCGATCCGCCAGCCGGTCAGGCGGGCCGCCAGGCGGGCGTTCTGGCCCTCGCGGCCGATCGCCAGCGAGAGCATCCGCTCCGGCACGGTGACGTTCGCGATGCGGTGCTCCTCGTCGATCTCGACGCCGAGGACCTGGGCCGGCGACAGTGCGTTCGCGACGAACACGCTCGCGTCGTCGTTCCACGGGATGATGTCGATCTTCTCCCCGCCGAGCTCCGCGACGACCGCCTGGACGCGCGCGCCACGCTGCCCGACGGTCGCGCCGACGGGATCGAGGCCCTCCTGGCGCGAGGCGACGGCGACCTTCGACCGCGAGCCGGGCTCGCGGGCGATCGCCTTGATCTCGACCGTGCCGTTGTGGACCTCGGGCACCTCGAGCTCGAACAGGCGCTTCAGGAAGCCCTTGTGCGTCCGGCTGACGAGGATCTGCGGGCCGCGGCTCGAGCGGCGGACCTCGAGGACGTACGCCTTGACGTTCTGCCCGATCCGGTAGTGCTCGACCTGCGACTGCTCGGAGGTCGCCAGCACCGCCTCGACGTTGTTGCCGACGTCGAGGATGATCGCCCGCGGCTCGACGCGATTGACGGCGCCCGTGATCATCTCGCCTTCACGGTTGGCGAACTTGTCGAAGACCTGGTCGCGCTCGACCTCGCGGATCCGCTGGAGCACGATCTGCTTGGCGGTCTGGGCGCCGATCCGGCCGAAGACGTCGTCCGGCAGCTCCTCGGTCTCGACGAGCTCGCCGGCCTGGGCGTCCGCCTTGAACTTGCGGGCCTCGTCGAGGGTGAACTCGACGAGCGGGTCCTCGACCTCCTCGACCGCGGTCCGGGCGCGGAAGACGCGGATCTTGCCGGTGTCCCCGTCGATCCGGACGTGGATGTCCTCGTCGCCGGCGACGCGGCGATAGGCGGACTGGATGCCGTCCTCCACCGCGTTGATCAGCTGCTCGCGCGAAACCTGCTTCTCGGCGTTGAGCTGGAGGAGGGCACCGACGAAATCGCGACTCACGGCGCCTCCTCGCTGCTGCCAAATTTTCCCGGGGCCGACAAAAAGAAACGTGGGGGTCACCCACGTCACGGAGCGGCCGTTCAGTTCCGCGGAAGTATACACGGCTGAGCGTGGATCGTCGATCCGGACGTGCTCGGGGACCCCGGCGGGCCGCTCCGTTTCCCGACCGGCGGCGTCGTCGATTCTCGCCGGGCGAGCGACCAGACGCTATGCCGTGAGGGCGGCCGACGGGGACGGATAACGCCGGTCGACGTAGGCCTCGAGGATGTCGATGAACTCGTCGACCAGGCCCTCGCCCCGCAGCGTCCGATCCAGCCGGCCGTCGATGAAGACCGGCGCGACCGGATCCTCGAACGTGCCCGGCAGGGAGATCCCGATGTCGGCGTGCTTCGACTCGCCCGGCCCGTTGACGACGCAGCCCATGACCGCGACCCGCATCTCCTCGACGCCGGGGTGGGTCTCCTGCCACTCCGGCATGCGGGCCTTCAGGTGCCCCTGGATCTGCTGGGCCATCTCCTGGAAGAACGTCGACGTGGTCCGGCCGCAGCCGGGACAGGCGCTGACCTGGGGCAGGAAGGATCGGAGCCCCATGGACTGGAGGACCTGCTGGGCGATCTCGACCTCGCGCTCCCGGCCGGCGCCCGGCTCCGGGGTCAGGGACACCCGGATCGTGTCGCCGATCCCCTCGTTGAGCAGGATCGAGAGGCCGGCGGTCGAGGCGACGATCCCCTTGTCGCCCATCCCGGCCTCGGTGAGCCCGAGGTGGAGCGGGTAGTCGCTCCGGGCGGCGAGCAACCGGTAGACGTCGACGAGGTCGCGGACCTGGCTGACCTTCGCGCTGATGATGATCCGGTCGTGGCCGAGCCCGGTCTCCTCGGCCAGCTCGGCCGAGCGCATCGCGGACTCGATCATCGCCTCGATCATCACGTCGCGAGCGTCACGCGGCTCGGCCGCCTCCGCGTTGGCGTTCATCAGCTCGGTCAGCAGCTGCTGGTCGAGCGAGCCCCAGTTGACGCCGATGCGGACCGGCTTGTCGTTGTCGATCGCGACCTGGACGATCGTCGCGAAGTGCTCGTCGTGGCGCTTCGCCCCGACGTTGCCCGGGTTGATCCGGTACTTCGCGAGGGCCCTGGCCATCTCGGGGTACTCGACCAGGAGCTTGTGTCCGTTGTAGTGGAAGTCGCCGATGACCGGGACGTCGACGCCGAGCTCGTCGCGGAGCTTGCGCATCATCTCCGGTACGGCGGCTGCGGCCTCCTCGGTGTTGACCGTCACGCGGACGAGCTGCGAGCCGGCGTGGGCGAGCCGGGCGACCTGGATCGCGGTGGCGTCGGGGTCCGCCGTATCGGTGTTCGTCATCGACTGGACGACGATCGGATGGACCGAGCCGACCAGGACCCCACCCACGTCGACGGAGACGGTCGGCCGGCGCTTCGGCCGGAGAGAATCGGAGCTGGCCATGGGTGGGTTGGGTCTACGTCCCGCCCGACAGGATCCGGACGATGTCGAATCCGCTCACCCAGATCAGGAACGCGAACAGGAAGGCGAACCCGACGACGTAGGTCAGGCGCTCGGCTCGGACGCTGATCCGGCTTCCGAAGACCGCCTTCAGGAGGATCATCAGCATCCGCCCGCCATCGAGCGGCGGGAACGGCAGGCTGTTCACGAGCGCGAGGTTGGCCGACAGGATGCCCGCGACGTAGAGCGTCAGGATCGGTCCGCCGTTGAAGAACACGTCGCTGATCTGGGTCGCGATCCCGACGGGTCCCGCGACCGGGGGCGGCGCGGTCGGGTTGCTCGCGACCTGGCCCACGAGGGAGCCGAGGCCCGCGAGGATCACGCCGAACCAGTGGACGGTCTGCTGCGCGCCGACGGCGATCGCGCTCGGGAGGTCGCGGCTGTATGTCCCGAAGAAGCGCGCCTCGAAGGGCGTCTGATCGCCGACGATCCCGAGGGGTCCATGGGCGTCGTCGACCTGGTCGGCCGGGCGGAGCGCGACCGTCACCGGGACGACCTCGC
Organism: Candidatus Limnocylindrales bacterium; assembly: GCA_036561285.1. Lineage (GTDB taxonomy): Bacteria > Chloroflexota > Limnocylindria > Limnocylindrales > CSP1-4 > CF-46. The sequence continues at coordinate 3,205 of DATBPR010000549.1, forward strand.
CGCTGGGCCGCTCGACCGTCAGCGTCACGGTCTGGCCGACCTTCGACCGGAGGTCCGTGAGGATGCTCGAGTCGCCGAAGAACTCGCTCTGCCGGCCGTCGATCGCGAGGATCGCATCGCCCGACTGAAGCCCGGCGGCCGCCGCCGGTGACCCGGGCTGGACCTCGAAGAACCGCAGCCCGACGAATGGCGTCGCGAGCCAGGCGATGACGGTGAAGATCAGGAACGCGACGACGAGGTTCGTCAAGACGCCGGCGACGAGAATGATCAGCTTCGTCGGCACGCTCGCCCGGACGAACGACCGGGGATCGCCGCTGTCGTCGCCGTCCTCGCCCTCGAGCCGCACGAACCCGCCGATCGGCAGCCAGTTCAGGGTGTAGAGCGTCTCGCCGTGGGAGCGGAGGACCTTCGCCCGCGGCGGGAAGCCGATCCCGAACTCGAGGACCCGGACGCCGGCGAACCGGGCGGTCAGGAAGTGCCCGAGCTCGTGGACGAGGACCAGGCTGCCCAGGACGATGATGAAGAGGGCGACGGTGACGAGGACGCCGAGCGGGCCGCTCACGAGGCGGCCCCGACAGGCCCGGTCGCGAACGCGCCGCGAACCTCCGCGACGAGCGCGACGAGCTCCTCGACTCGGGGTGCCTGGTCGGCGCCCTCGCCGAACCGGGCGACGGCGGCCGCGAGCAGCGCGGGGATCTCGTCGAACCGCAGCGAGCCACCCAGGAACCGGGCGACGGCGACGTCGTCCGCGGCGATGAGGGCGGTCGTCGCGCGCTGGCCGATCCGGCCCGCCTCGCGGGCGATCCGCAGGGCCGGAAAGCGGTCCTCGTCCGGGGCGCGGAAATCCAGGCGTCCGGCTTCGATCAG
>DATBPR010000550.1:0-2542 GCA_036561285.1 Candidatus Limnocylindrales bacterium
CCATCACCGACCCATGTCGGATGCGCCCACGGCCGACGCCGTCCCCCTCCCCGCCGCCGATTCGGTCGAGGCCGCCCGGCTTCCCGCGGAGGGGGTCGGCGCCTCCGGCGAGGTGGCCGATGAGGCTCGCCGACTCGACAATCCCGGCCCCGACGCGGCCCTGATCCAGGCCCGCGGCCTCACGAAGCGGTTCGGCGATTTCATCGCCGTCGACGCGATCGACTTCGACGTCGCGAAGGGCGAGTCGTTCGGCTTCCTGGGCCCGAACGGGGCCGGCAAGACCTCGACGATGCGGATGATCGGCTGCGTGTCGCCGCTGAGCGACGGCCACCTCGTCGTCCTCGGCCGCGACCCGCGCCGCGACGGGCCTGCGATCCGCTCCCGGATCGGCGTCGTCCCGCAGCAGGACACGCTCGACACGGAGCTCTCGGTCCGCGAGAACCTCCTGATCTACGGGCGCTACTTCGGTCTGTCGCGCGAGGAGTGCGCCCGACGCGCCGACGAGCTCCTCGAATTCGCCCAGCTGAGCGAGCGGGCGAACGACACGGTGGAGCCGCTGTCGGGCGGGATGAAGCGGCGGCTCACGATCGCCCGGGCCTTGATCAACGAGCCGGACCTGCTGCTCCTCGACGAGCCGACGACCGGTCTCGATCCGCAGGCGCGCCACCTTCTCTGGGACCGCCTCTACCGGCTGAAGCAGCGCGGGGTGACGCTCGTCCTGACGACGCACTACATGGACGAGGCCGAGCAGCTCTGCGACCGCCTCGTCGTCATGGACAAGGCAAAGATCGTCGCCGAGGGCTCGCCGCGCGAGCTGATCGAGCGCTACTCGACCCGCGAGGTCACCGAGCTCCGGTTCCCGGCCGGCGTCCAGGAGACGCTCGACGGCCAGCTCGACGGGCTCGCCGAGCGCATCGAGCGCCTGCCCGATCGCGTCCTGCTCTACGCGAACGACGGCGAGGCCGCCGTCGCGGCCGCCCATGACCGCGGTCTCCGCCCGGAGAACGTCCTGGTGCGTCGCTCGACCCTCGAGGACGTCTTCCTCCGGCTGACCGGCCGGTCGTTGATCGAGTAGGCGCCCGATGGCGGTGATGACGCGGGTCGTCGAGCACCGGGCGCTCCAGTACCGGCGGACTTTCCGCGCCTCGATCTTCACGTCCTTCCTGAGCCCGGTGCTCTTCCTCGCGGCCATGGGCCTCGGCCTCGGGACGTACGTCAACCAGTCGGGCAGCGCGAGCCAGGCCCTCGGCGGGCTGACCTATCTCCAGTTCCTCGCGCCCGGCCTGCTCGCGGCGACGGCGATGCAGTCCGCCGCGTTCGAGGCGACGTTCCCGATCATGGGCGGGCTCACCTGGCAGCGGACGTTCCACGCGATGTACGCGACACCTATCGGCCCGCGCGACATCGTCCTCGGCAACGTCGTCTGGATCGCGATCCGCCTGACGATGATCTCGGCGATCTTCACCGCGGTGATGACCCTGTTCGGCGCGGTCGCATCGCCGTTGATCGTTCTCGCGATCCCGGCGGCCGTCCTGACGGGCCTCGCCTTCGCGACACCGATCGCCGCGTTCTCGGCAACGCAGCGGACGCCCGAGAAGTTCAATGCCCTCTTCCGCTTCGGGATCACCCCGCTCTTCCTCTTCTCGGGCACGTTCTTCCCGATCTCGAACCTGCCGGCATTCCTCCAGCCGATCGCCTGGCTGTCACCGCTGTGGCACGGCGTCGAGCTGACCCGCGGCCTCGCCCTCGGGACGATCGCCGACGCGCCGCTCATCGCTCTCATCCACGTGGCCGTCCTCGTGACCCTCACCGGGCTCGGCCTCGCCTGGGCGTATCGGACGGTCGAAGCCCGGCTGGTGCGCGGGTGAGCGCGTCATCGGCGAGCGGCGGTCGCGCCGACGCCGGTCGTGGCGGCTCCCCGATGGCGCCCTCACCGCTCCGCCTCACGCCGCTGTTCGGCTTCGGCAGCCGTCGGGCGCGGTTCCTCGTCGAGCGGAACGTCTACGTCTACCGCCACGGCTGGTGGATCCTGGCGTCGGGCTTCTTCGAGCCGCTCTTCTACCTCGCCTCGATCGGGTTCGGGCTCGGGGCGCTCATCGGGACGGTGCCGGGGCCGGGTGGCCAGCCGATCTCGTACCAGCTCTTCGTCGCGCCGGCCCTCCTCGCGACCGCCGCCATGCAGGGGGCGATCTCCGAGGCGACGTTCAACTTCTTCTTCAAGCTGAACTACAACAAGACCTTCGAATCGATCCTGTCGACGCCGCTCGGACCGGACGACATCGCGGTCGGCGAGCTGGTCTGGGCCCAGATCCGGGGCGGGCTCTACGCGATCGGGTTCCTCATCGTGATGGGCCTCTTCGGGCTGATCGTCTCGCCGTGGGTGCTCCTCGCGTTCCCCGGCGCGCTGCTGATCGGCTTCGCCTTCGGCGCCGTCGGGATGGCGGCCACGTCCTTCATGCGGACCTGGCAGGACTTCGACCTGATCCAGGTGATCATCCTGCCGATGTTCCTCTTCTCGGCGACGTTCTTCCCGATCGACCGC
>DATBPR010000551.1:0-1735 GCA_036561285.1 Candidatus Limnocylindrales bacterium
GCCTCGAGGATGTGCCGCTCGACATCGGCGAGGTCGATGCCCTTCGGCGTGGCCTCGAGCAGAACGTCCACGCTGTCGCGGAGCAGGAGTCCGGTGCGCGGGACGATCAGGACGGCGACGACGATCGAGGCGATCGCGTCGGCGGCCACCCAGCCGGTGACCGCGATCACGAGCCCGGCGATGAGCACCGCGCCCGAACCCATCAGGTCGCCCGCGATCTCGAGATAGGCGCCGCGCATGGTCAGGCTTTCACGCTGACCGGGCGCCAGGATCCGGAGCGAAATGATGTTCGCCAGCAGGGCGATGGCCGCAACGACGACCACGAGGAACGGCCGGACCTCAGGCGGCTCCGCGAGGCGCCGCACGCCTTCGACCAGGATGACGATCGAGATCAGGAGCAGCAGGACGGCGTTCGCGGCCGCGACCACCATCTCGAGCCGGTAGAGGCCGTACGTCCGGGTGTCGCTCGGTGGGCGGGCGGCGATCCGGATCGCGACGAGCGAGAGCGTCATCCCCGACACGTCGGCGAAGACGTGGGCCGCATCGGCGAGCAGAGCCAGGGAGTTGGCCGCGATGCCCGCGATGATCTCGAAGACGAGGACGACGAGGCCGATCCCGATCGCCGTCGCGAGGCTGCCGGCGTGTCGGCCGGCCGCCGACTTGGAGTGGGCCATGGTCGGAGGGTAGCGCCGTCACCGGCAGATCGGCGTTGGCGGAGCGATCAGCCTGCCGGCGGCCGTCCCGGAAGATCCCGAAACGGCCCCCCGGGGAGTGCCGGCTGCCGCCATCCTCCGTGGTGCACGACGCCGCCACAGACGAGCTCCCCGACATCGAAGGAGGCTGGATGACCGCCGTTCTCGAAGCCCAGGGCTACGGCAAGCGCTATCGACGCCGGACCTGGGCCCTGCGCGGCCTCGACCTCAGCGTCCCCGAAGGCAGTATCACCGCGCTCGTCGGCCCCAACGGCTCCGGCAAGTCGACGCTGATCCGCAGCTGGATCGGGTTCGAGAACGCCACCGAGGGGCGGGTGCTGACGGCCGGGATCGACCCGCGCGAAGACCGGCCTGCCGCGGTTCGCCGCGTGGGCTACGTGCCGCAGTCGCCGTCCCTCTACCGGGACCTCACGGTCGCCGAGCACATCGACCTTGCGGCGACCCTCCGGGACGGCTTCGACCGGGCGATGGCCACGCGCTACGTGGAGCGCCTCGCGATCCGGACGGGAGCGCGGGTCGTCGAGCTCTCCGGTGGCGAGGGAGCCCAAGTCGGGCTGGCGCTCGCCCTCGCCACCTGGGCGCCGATCCTCCTCCTGGACGAGCCACTGGCCTCGCTCGATCCCCTCGCCCGTCGCGAGTTCCTCCACCTGATGGTCGAGGCGCTCCGGGCGGCCGGCACGACGGCCTTGCTGTCGTCCCACGTGATCACCGACATCGAGCAGGCCTGCGACCGCCTGATCGTCCTCGGGCGAGGCCACACCCTGCTCGACCTCCCGATCGCGGAGGCGCTTGCCCATCACCGGGTGGTCGAGGGCGAGCCCGCCGCGGGCGCCATCCCCTCGGCCGAGGGGGCCATCGGCTCGTTCCCGGCCCCGGACGGGACGCCGCTGACCCTCGTCCGGACGCCCGTCGTCGCGCTCGTCGGGGCTCCCGCCGGGCGTCCGGCGACGCTCGAGGAGATCGTCATCGGGCACCTGGCTGCCGGACGGAGCCGGGCGGCGGCGGCCGCGAAGCCCGACGAG
>DATBPR010000552.1:0-1559 GCA_036561285.1 Candidatus Limnocylindrales bacterium
GTCTCCGCGGCGTCGCCTACCGGATGCTGGGCTCGCTCAGCGAAGCGGACGATGCCGTTCAGGACGCCTGGATCCGGGCGAGCCGCGCGGATGCCACCGTGGTCGACCATCTCGGCGGCTGGCTGACGACGATCGTCGCCCGGATCTGCCTGAACCGGTTGCGGACCCGTCGGCGTCGACCGGAGGAGTCCCTCGACGCGTTCGTCCCCGATGCGATCGTCCGGGCGGAGGGTTCAGCCGGGCCCGAGGACTCGGCCCTGCTGGGCGATGCCGTCGGGCTGGCGCTGATGATCGTCCTCGAGACGCTGAGCCCCGCCGAACGGCTCGCCTTCGTCCTCCACGACCTGTTCGATCTGCCGTTCGTGGAGATCGCCCCGATCGTTGACCGGACGCCGGTCGCGACCCGTCAGCTGGCAAGCCGGGCGCGGCGCCGCGTGCGTGGCGCGACGCCATCGTCACCGGAGCTGGACGTCGGCCGGCAGCGACTGGTGGTCGACGCCTTCTTCCGCGCGGCGCAGGCGGGAGACTTCGCGGCGCTGGTCTCCGCTCTGGATCCGGACGTCGTGCTCCGCTCCGACTTCGGCGACCGGCGCCCGGCGGACTCCGGGGTCGTCCGCGGTCTGGAAGCCGTGGCGCGTCGGGCGCGCGGACTTCCGAACGCGGTCATCCACCCCGTGCTCGTGAACGGCACCGCTGGGGCGTTCATCACGATCGGCGGCCGGCCGTTCGCGCTGATGGCCTTCACGATCGCCGCCGACCGGATCGTCGCGATCGAGGCAATCGCGGACCCGGCCCGCCTCGACGAGCTCACGGCCGGCCTCGACCTGGGCTGAATCCCGGCAGCCGATGACCGCGGCACGGGCCAGTCAGCGTTTCGGCGGCCAGAACAGCGGCTGATCGCGCTCGTAGACCGTGACGCGATAGCCATCCGGATCGGCCATCGCGAACGTCCGGCCGAATGGACCGTCGAACGGCTCCGCGAGGATCGGGATCCCGTCCGCCGCGGCGCGATCGTGGAGGGCCTGGGCGTCCGACGCCCGCCACCAGACCTGGATCGGCGAGGTCGCGGCCAGTGGACCTGGCTGATCCGGTCCGCGCACGCCGCTCAGCGCGACGGTCGGCCAGCCCACGAACACCGCGGAACCCGGACCGAAATCGAAGGTGTCGCGGATCCCGCCGAGATAGGTCTCGTAGAACGCTGCGGACCGCACGACGTCGCTGACGGTGATCGAGAGGAATCCAGGGCTTGGCGTGACTGCCGTGGCTGTCATGGGTCGGGTCCTCCACGGTTCGATGCGGCAACGCGCTGTGGCCGTCCGATGTTGCCTGCCGCTCATCGTTACCGCGGAGACGACCGATGAGTTCCGGGAACCTCCGGCGTCAACCTGCTTGAATGCAGAAGAACCAGGACCCGGAGGCCCGCGCGATGGCGACGATGACCGAGCCGACGACCCGCACGCTGAGGGTGCCGGGCGCCGTCCTGACGTACGACATCCGGCCCAACGATTCCTCGACCAAGTTGCCGCTCGTCGCCATCGGGTCGCCGATGGGCGCTGGCG
>DATBPR010000553.1:0-2459 GCA_036561285.1 Candidatus Limnocylindrales bacterium
GCCTCCGAAGATGGGGTGAGGTGACTCCTCATGAACATCACGATAAGGGTCTGGCTCAGCGTTCGGTCGTCGGGCGACGACGAAGGTCGCGTGGAGATCCGTTACGGGTGCGTCGGGGTCGTTCCGGCCGCTTGGCGGCGACTACGACAAGGGGAACGTGGGCGACCAGGTGCCGGTCGACCCACGGGATGACGGCGAGCGAGTCCGGGCTCGCCGCGTCGTTTGGCCACGTGGACGGTGGGGCCTTCATGTTCCGTCGCTCAGTCATGCTGGCCGTCGATGGTAGCGGCCGAGGACGCTCAGGGTGCCCGGAGCTCGTAGACCCCGTAGGCGCCATCCCGGTGCCGCAGGTCGGCGAGGCGGTCGAGGGACTCCGCATCGGCCGACCCCAGGTCGGCGAACAGCCAGCGGACGCCATAGCTGTCGCGCAGCGCGGCCAGGGATTCCACGGTCGGGGCGACGAACGCGGCGTCGTTCGCGGCAAGCCGCGCGGGGTCCCAGAAGGGGACCGAGCTGCCGCTCACGCCGTGTGCGACCCCGTAGTCGTTGGCGAGGGGGGTGTATGCCCAGCCCTCGACCAGCATCCGTCGCTCGGCGAAGGCGGAAACCCAGAAATGCCGGGCGTCGCAGGCACCGTCCACGACCTTGCCGGTCAGGCAATGCAGGTTCGTCGCCACGAGGTCGGAGGAGTCGCTGTGATCCCGCAGCCAGCGGGCGGCGGCGATCCCCTCGGCCGGGATGGCCGGGCCGGTGGGTGGGGTGCCGGTCACGGGTGAGAGCAGCAGGTTCCAGGCGGCCGGGAGACTGAACCCCATCACCAGGGCGACGACGAGGACCGGGACGGCGCCCCTCGGGACGGCCCGCCTCCGCTCGGCCCACGCGAGCAGCGCCCAGGCCAACGCCGCGACGATCACCAGGGCGACGACCGGCGGGATCGTCGCGGCAAGCACGCCCCCCATCTGGACGCGGGCGATCGTCGGGACCGCTCGCGGGCCCAGGATCCCGAAAGCGAGGATCGTGATCGCGCCGACGACCGCAGCGCCCATTGCCATCCCGACGACGCGGCGATCGAGACTGTCGTCGGGCAGGAGCTGCTTCAGCCCCGCGGCGGTGAGCAGGCCGAACGCCCCGGCCGCCCCCTTCAGGTAGTAGAGCTGGCTCTGGCCCGGATAGGCGAAGACCACGACGGCGCCGAGGGCGCTCGCGCAGATCCCGATCAGCAGCAGGATCCGCGGATCGTCGAGCGCCGCCCCGCGGCGTGCGAGGATGCCGAAGGCGCCCGCCCAGAGGCACGCCCACAGGACGAGGGACACGATCATCGCGGCCGCGATCAGCGCGACCGGTACCGATCCTGCCGCGTCCGCGGCCCGTGTGAGGGCCACGAACGGCACGGATCGCAGGGTATCGAGCCCGATCCGCAGACCGCCCGTGCTTCCCCGGAAGAGGAGGACCGCCGCGAGCCCCAGGGCGGCCACCGTGAGGACGAGCGCCAGGGCTGCCGGGCGGTGGAGCTGCCGGCGACGGACCGCCGTACCGCCGATGACGATCAGGAGCCCGACGATCAGCAGGGGCTCGAGGCTCGCCTTCACGCCGGCCATCGTCCCGACGAGGACGGCCCAGAGCACCCATCTCCTGGCTGACCAGGTGTCGGCCGACAGGACGTCGAAGGTGACGACGATCACGGCGGCAAACATCGCGAGACCGAGCAGGTTCGTCGGGCTGATCCAGCTGGCGGCGAGCGGCGCGGAATCGAAGACGGCCGCTCCCGTCCAGCGGAAGGGCACCGCGGCCGTCCCGAACAAGGCCACGCCGACCGCCACCGGGCCCGTCCACCAGGCCGTGGTCAGGCGTCGCGCGGCAGCCGCCGTGAGGAGGACGAAGATCACGAAGGCCGGCAGTCCGGTCAGCCGATACAGCAGCGTGACCGGCTCGATCCCGGTCGCCCAGCTCGTCGCGGCGGCCTCCGCGTAGTAGAACCAGTGGTAGGCGAGGGGGACGCCGAGCACATACGGGATCGACGGCGGAAGATGCTGGCGGAGCTCGCCGATCAGGGACAGGTGGTACGGCATGTCCACGTACGGCGTGTCCGTCCCGACGAGGTGGTGCTGGTCGAAGAAGGCGAAGGCCGAGAAGACGACCAGATAGCCGAGGATCGCGGCGAGCGTCCACGACCACCAGCGCGGCGCGGTCGGACCGTCGCCTCGCCAGTACCGGCGAAGGCCGGGCACGGCGGCAAAGCCGATCAGGGTCAGGCCGGGCCAGAGCAGGAACAGCATCGGCGCACCGAGGGCGCGAGCCAGGATGTACGACCCGATCTCGAGGCAGGAGCCGAACGCCAGGCCGAGACCGACGTCCTCCGAGATGTGCGACCCGGTGCCGCGAAGGAGGCGGACCCAGAGCATGCCCGGTACGGCGAGGCCGAAGGTGACGTAGACGGCGAAGGTCAGGACGTCACGGGC
>DATBPR010000554.1:0-7553 GCA_036561285.1 Candidatus Limnocylindrales bacterium
ACGCCGCGGAACCCGAGCTGGCCGCGGAGGAGGGTCGTGTTGATCGCCGGCGACCAGCCGGCCGCGGCGTGGGCGTCCCACGTGGTGTACGTCGCGTTCGAGAGCATCACGACCGGCAGGCCCGCCCGGATCGCGGCGCGATACGGTTCAAGGCCCGGCTGGAGGGCGGCGAGACCCGTCCGGATCGTCACCATGTGCAGGTCCGTGTCGAGCGTCGCAAACCCGAGGCCCGGGAAGTGCTTGAGGACCGGGATGACACCGCCCTCGCGCAGGCCCTCGGCGAACGCGACGACGAGGGCGGTCGTTCGGGAGGCCGAGAACGACCACGTCCGATGCTGGCGGTAGAGCATCGACGCCGTCGTTGCGGGCACATCCGCGACCGGGGCCAGGTCCATGTCGATGCCGAGCGCCTTCAGCGCCCTGCCGGTCGAGAGGCCCTGCGAGCGGGCCGTGGCCGTCGAGCCGATCGAGCCCATCCGCGGCGGCGAGAGGGTCGGCGGCGCCCAGGGGATCCGCTGGATCGCGCCGCCCTCCTGGTCGACCGCGATCAGGAGCCGTGGCTGGCCGGCGTCGGCCGCCGCTCGGTGGAGCTGGCTCGTCAGCGCGACGAGGGCGCTCTTCGTCGTCAGGTTCCGGCCGAAGAGGACCACCCCGCCGATCTCGCCGCCGGCGATCCTCGCCAGGAGCGATGGGCTCGGCGCAGGACCGTCCATCGCGACGATCAGCCGCTGGCCGACCAGCCGTTGCATCGTTCCCGTGGGCGTCGCCGCGGACGCGGCCGGGCCGGCGAAGAGAACGATGGCGAGGGCGGCGACGGCGGCTCCGAGCGGTCGGGCCACCCGGGGCCGGCGGGCCGTCCCGACTGGGCCGGCCACCGGTCGCCGGGCGGCGACGGTCACGTCAGCGTGCCCAGACCTTCATCTGGATGCTCGCCGGCTGGCCGGGGCCATTGCAGGGCGGGACGGTCGAGTCGGTCGACTTGAGCGGCTTCGACACGATCCGCCGCCCGCCGCCAAGGTCGTAGGCCACGGTCACCGGCGGGACGACCGTCATCGCGCAGACATTGGCGACGTCGACCTGGCTGCTCAGCTTGTCGCCGGGTTGCAGGGTCAGCACGTGGCCGCCCGGCGAGCCGGCGCCCTGGGCCAGGACCTTGCCGCTGCCGTCGACGAGCTGCGGGATGGTGGTATCCGGCATCGTGCAGACGTCGGAACCGGAGTTGGTGATCGTGACGATCGCGATCCGGTTGCCCGCGGCGCCTTCCCAGCTCGTGATCCGGCCCGTCAGGTCGCCCGCGGCACAGGGCCCGATGATTGGCGTGGGCGTGGCGGTCGGCGTCGGGGCCGGCGTTGCCGGGATGGGCGACTCCGCCGGGGACGGCGACTCGACAGGCGATGGCGATTCGGCCGGGGAGGCCGAGGGTTCCGGCGATGCCGACTCGGCGACCGCGACGTCGCTGGCGCTCGGCGAAGCGTCACCGCCGACGCCCGAGGACGTCCGGCCTCCGAGCCAGCTCACCGCGAGCACGAGCGCCGCGGCCATCAGGCCTGCCCCGACAAGACCTGGCAGGGACGAACGCGGGCGACCCGGGCGGGGTGCTCGCTCCGGGCGGCGGGCGGTTCCAGTCACGGCAGACCACTCCTCAACGATCCGATCGCTCTTGCTCCTGGGCTCCATCACGCGGTCTCCAGCTTGGTTCGGGCGCGGCTGACGGCCGCGCGGAGGGCACCGGCCGTCGTCCCGAGGACGGCAGCCGCTTCGTCATAGGTCGCTCCCTGGACGGCGGTCATCACGAGGGCCGTCCGCTCGAGCGGGGAGAGGTCATCCATGGCGGCCCGGACGTCGAGCCAGCGGACCTGGGCCGTCGGATCACCGTCGGGTCCGCCGCTTTCCGGCGTGCCGGTGACGAGACGGCGCAGCCGCCGGAACCGGTCCGTCGCGAGCCTGCGGGTTGTCACGAGGAGCCACGGCAGGACCGGACGCTCCCAGTCGAGCTGGTTGCGGTGGTCCCAGAGCCGGAGGAACGCGTCCTGGGCGAGGTCCTCGGCTGCGCCCCAGTCGTTGGTCCAGGCGAGGGCGAAGCGGAAGACGTCCGACCAGTGGCGGTCGAAGGCGTGCTCGTAGGCGAGGTCCGTCGAGTCGGCGATGGCCACGTGGGTCGTCACATCCTCAAACACGCCGGCCGGGGCCGGAACGCACGGTTTACGTCAGATCAACCGAACCCGAGCTGTTGGAATCGCCAGCGATCGTCGGGGCCGAGGAGACTCCGAAGGTGGTTGATCTCGCCGGCGTGGTACGCATCGTGGGTGATCATCGCGGCGACGATCCAGCGGGTCGGGCGCCGCTCGCCCCAGTTGGTCAGGCGGTCGAGGTCCAGCTCCGCGTCCTCCGGGAGCGCGGCCACGTGCTCGATCAGACACGCGTGGACGGTCTCGAGCCACGGCAGGACCTCGGCCATCTCCGACTCGCCGGGCCGCCACGGCTCGACCTCGGGCGTCGCGAAGCGCAGGCTCGCTGACCCGAACGCGTAGTCGTCGTACATCACCTTGCAGGCGCCGACATGGATCGCGATCGCCTCGATCGAGCGAGCGAGGCCCTCGGGCACGGTGTGCCAGGCCTCGACGGGCACGCTGCGGAGGTTCGGCAGGAGGGCCTGGCTCTCGTTGCTCGCCTCGATGCCGGCGCCGCGGAACGCCTCGTCCATCAGGAAGAGGAGCGACTCGATGCCGCCGCGTGAGGTCACGCCGCCATGCTAGTCCGCAGCGTTGAGTTCGCAGCGGAATGTCTGCTCGCGCTGCGAGTTGGCCGGGTGGCTCGGCGAGAGGCCCGTTCAGACCCGGGTCTGGTACTCCCCGGTGCGCGTGTCGACGCGGATCGTGTCGCCCGGCTCGACGAAGATCGGCACCGTCACGACCAGGCCCGTCTCGGTCGTGGCGGGCTTGCGCGCGCCGGTCTGGGTGTCGCCAGCGAAGCCCGGCTCGGTGTCGGCGACGACGAGGTCGACCGTGACCGGGAGCTCGACGCCGATCGTCTCGCCCTGATACGTCGTCCGGTCGAGCATCATCCCGTCCTTCATGTAGTGCGCGGCATCGCCCAGCTGCTCCGTCGTGAGGTGGAACTGGTCGTACGTGTCGGTGTCCATGAAGTGGTAGTCGTCGCCGTCGCGGTACAGGTACTGGACGGGGCGCTTCTCCATCGAGGCGCGGGGCCATTTCGTCCCGGCCTGGAACGACCGCTCGACCGTCTGGCCGCGCTTGATGTTCCGGAGCGTGATCCGGACCTGGGCCGAGCCGCGGCCCATCTTGATGTGGTGGTAGTCGAGGATCTGCCAGAGCTCGCCGTCGAGCTCGATGGCGACCCCCTTCTTCAGGTCACCGGTGCTGATCATGTCGGGTGGGGCTCCTGGGCGGCGGACGTGCGCCGCTGGGCGCGCGGAAGCCGGCGTTCGAGGTTCGGTGTTCGGTCGCGGATTGTAGCGGACCGGGGTCCCGTCTCCGACGGCGAGGACCCGGAGGGCTCGGGCCGGACGCACGCCTCAGCCCGGGAGGACCGTGACCTCGCGAGGAAACTGCGTCAGCCGCTCGACCCGATGCGCTCCCGCATCGAGCAGGACGAGGTCCTCGATCCGGACGCCGGTCTCCCCCTCGAGGTAGATCCCCGGCTCGACCGAGAACACGGTCGGAGACGGCAGAGGCGACGCCAGCGCGTGCGACCCGAGGGACGGCAGCTCGTGGGTCGCGAGGCCGATCCCGTGGCCGAGCCCGTGCCCGTACGCGGGCCAGCGTCCGTCGTCCTGGATCATCCGATGGGCGAGGTCATGCAACGCTCGACCCGACGGGAGGGCCAGCTCGCCGTCGACCGTCGCCGCGATCTGGCGGATCACGGCGGCCTGGGCCTTCGCGACCAGCTCGTACACCGCGAGGTCGCGTTCGGCGGGCTCCCCGACGAACAGCGTCCGGGTCATGTCGCTGCGGTAGCCGTCGACCTCCGCGCCGAAGTCGCACAGGACAACCTGTCCGGTCTGCACCGCCGCGTCCGACGGCGCCCCGTGCGGCAGGGCCGCGTTCGGGCCGACGAGACACGTCGGGTCGAAGGCGATCGCGTCGGCGCCTCCGGTCCGCATCCGCCACTCGAGATCCAGCGCGAGCTGCCGCTCCGTCGCGCCCGACCGGATCGACGGAAGCAGCCCGGCGAGCGCCCGGTCAGCGACCGCGCAGGACGCGGCGACCCGCTCCAGCTCGGCCGGCTCCTTGATCTCCCGGTCGGCCTCGATCCAGCCCTCGACCGGGACGAGCTCGACCTCCGGCGCCGCTGCCTCGAGGCGGCGCCACACGGCGTACGGCACGAGACCCGCCTCGACGCCGACCCGCTTCGCCCCGATCGACTCGAGCAGCCCCTTCCAGCCCTGGGCGAGATCGCGCGGGCCGTCGACGATCCGCGCGTCCGGCGCCTCCCGCTTCGCCTGGATCGTGTAGCGCGAGTCCGCGAGGAGGACGATCGCGTCGCGGCTCACGAGGAACTGGCCCGAGGTTCCGGCGACCTTCTCCTCGCCGTCGGCGAGCGCGAACCCCGTCAGGTAGCGCATGTGCTCCCGGCGGATTCCGAAGTACACGTCGATCCCTGCCGCCTCGAAGCGCGCCCGAACGCGGTCGACGCGGGCAGGACGGGCGACCCGATCCGCCTCGGTCCAGCGGGCGCGGTCGGCCTCGGTCGGAGGAGTGGCGAAGTCCGCGGGCGTCGGCAGACCGAGCTTCGCTGCCTCGTTCACGACGGCTTTGGCGGGTACTTCTTCAGGTTGGCCTGGTGATCCTTGAGGCTCTTCGCGTAGACGATGTCGCCGGACCCGTCGTTCTTCGCGAGGAAGTACAGGTAGTGGTCCTTCAGGTCCGGCGCGAGGGCTCCATCGATCGAGGCGATCGTCGGCGTGTCGATCGGACCCGGGATCAGGCCGGCGTGGGTGTACGTGTTGTAGCCCGCCAGGTCGTCGGGGAGGTTGGCGGGAAGCTGGTTGTCCAGCGACGACCAGAAGTTCCACGTCTTCCACTTGCTGATGTCCAGCTTCCCGAGCTCGAGCGTGTCGTTGACGTAGAAGACCGTCGGGTCCGACCCGAGATGGCCGTTCGGGAAGAGCTTCGGATCCAACCGGTTCAGGAAGACGCCCGCGATCTTCGGCCGGTCCTCGTCATGGAGCGCCTCGCGCTCGACCATCGATGCGAGCGTCAGCGTCTGGTAGAAGTCGAGCTTCGACCCCGCCGGCATCGTCATCCGATCGCCGATCGCCTGGTGGAAGTTGTCGAGCATGTCCCGGATCAGCTCCTCGGCCGTCGTGTCCGGCAGGACCCGGTAGGTGGCCGGCCAGAGGAACCCCTCGAGCGACGCGCCCTTCGGCAGGACCTTCTGGAGCCACGGGTAGTCGGCCAGCAGCTCGGGCGTGGGGTGCTTGGCCAGCTGGTAGAAGTCGGCCGGGTTCATCTGGAGGCCCGGGATCGTCTCCAGCTTGGCGGTGATCTGCTCGAGGCGCAGCCCGGTCCGGAGCCCGATATCCACGGTCTTCACCTGCTCGGGTGCGAGGAGGGCAGTGACGATCTGGTCGGGCGTCATCGACTTGCGGAGGATGAAGTCACCCGCCTGGAGGCGACTCCCGAGGCCCTTCTCCGTCGCGAGGTAGATGAAGGACCGCCGATCCGCCAGGAACCCCTCGTCCTGGAGGCGGCCGGCGATCTCGCTCGCCGTCTCTCCGTCGGCGACGGTGAACACGGTCTGCGTCGGATCGGTCGATGCGGGATCGGTCAGCTTGGTGCCGAGGTCCTCACGGACCAGGTCGGCGACGAACGGCACGCCGAGCGCGGCGGGGTTGTCGTCCGCCCAGCCGACGATCGCGCTCCGGACGAGCGGCCGCATCACCGTGACCAGGGTGGCGAGCACGATCGCCGCGAGGACGAGGGCGAAGACGAGGAACTTCAGGAAGCCGGGGATGCCCCGCCGCTTGCGGTTCGCGTTGTTCCAGTCGTTGGAGCCGCCGCTGTCATAGCCGCCGCCGGGCCCGGATCCGTGGAGCTCGGGCTCGTAGCGCGGTTGCCAGGTCTCGTCGTACGTCCCCCGTTCGGCGGGATGCGCCTGCGAATCGCGCGCGCCGCCGCCCGAGCGGATGGTCATTCAGTGGTCTCCGTGTGCACGTCGCGTCCGGCCGCACCTGCGTCGATCTCGTCCTGCAGGATGACGGCGGCCGCTTCGCGGTCGATTCGGGCCCGCCAGGCCTCCCGTTGGGCTCGGGTGGGTGGCCCCCCTGACCGGCCTCGCTTCATGGGGCCGACGCGTTGCTCGGCCACGTGACTGGTCAGTCGCTCGTCACGATACCGGACGCGGGCGTTCAAGGCTGGCCGGATGCTCTCGACGAATGCTCGCGTGCGGGCCGCCTGCTCGCCCTCCCCGCCCTGCATGTCGAACGGCATGCCGACCACGATCTCGTCGACGTCGTGGTCGCGGACGAGGGCGGCGATCGCCGCGCCGTCACGTTCGGGGTCGTCCGTGCGGCGGAGCGTCGTCAGGGGCAGCGCGCGGCCGCCGCGATCCGCGACGGCGACACCGATCCGGCGGTCGCCGACGTCAAGCCCGAGCAGGCGGGTCACGGCGCCGCGGACGCGGCCGCCGGGCCGCTCGCGGTGGGTGACGGCGGACGGCTCGCGCCGGGCCCGTTCGAGGGTCCTGCCGACGGACCGGCCGACGCGCCGGGTGGACCCTGGACGGTCAGGTCGAGCCGCGAGTCGAATCCCGTCACCGTCGAGGCCCAGGACGGCCAGAGGACGACCTGGGCGGCGCCGTAGGGCGCGAGCGCCGCCTCGGCCTCCGCCTGGGTCTTGCCCTTCACGAGCGAGCGAAGCAGGGCGGCGTCGAGGATCGGGATCCGCTGGGCCCGGGCGGTTGCCTGGAAGGACACCTGGCCGTCCTCGCCGACGGTCCCCTCCCCAACCACGACGTCGATCGAGCCGTCGACGAGCTGATGGTCGGCGCCGATCTTCCCTTCGAGCTGCTGGGTCGCGATCTCGTTGACCGGCCGCGGGTCGACCGCGATCACGGAGCCGGTCGCCGAGAGCGCGAGGTCGTAGGTCGGGACGGCCTGCCCGACGAGCGTCTTCGGGTCCGGGTTCGGGACCGACGGCCCGAGGACGGCCGTCTTCGGGAACAGGGTCGTGTCGGCCGGAGCCCCCGCGCCCGCAGCGATCGTGTCCGCGAAGGTCTGGTCGAGCTGGGTCTCGAGCTGGGCGACTGCCTTGTCCAGCTCGGCCTGGGAGATCTGCGGGGTCTCGGTCCGGGTGCCGCCGCCCGTCGGGTTGTTGTTCGTGACCTTCAGGTACGTCGGGTTCTCGCCCTGCGGCACGACGATGATCGCGTTCGCCGGGACGTTGCCCTCCGGGCCGGGCTTGACGGCCTGGACGGCGACGCGACGGGTGGCCGGGATCACGTTCGGCAGGACGAACGTGCCAGCGGGGATCGTGATGCCGGCGAGCGTCCGGAAGCGGATCCCGCCCTCGGTCGAGACCACGCTCCCCGCG
>DATBPR010000555.1:0-5282 GCA_036561285.1 Candidatus Limnocylindrales bacterium
CGACCGAGGAGGAACCAGGTCTCGACCTCGCCCATGCCCTTCAGCCAGACGGAACCGCGCGGCTCGGTGATGAACTCGGCGTCGAGCATCTCGGCCACGTCCTCGGTGATGTGGATCCGGCCCGGCTCGGAGCTCTGCTCCAGGCGGCTGGCGAGGTTGACGGTGTCGCCCCAGACGTCATACGCGTAGCGCGTGCCGATCACCCCGGCGGCGATCGGGCCGACGGCCAGCCCGACCCGGACCCGCCACGGCGTGCCGTAGTCCGCGACCGCATCCACCATCGCGAAGGCGAGGTCGGCTGCCGCATGGACGGCCCGATGGGCCGCGTCCTCGGGGTCCTCGCCGTCGCCGGGCGCGAGGCCGGCAACCGCCAGGTAGGCGTCGCCGACCGTCTTGATCTTGTCGACCCCGAGCCGCTCGGCCGCGGCGTCGAACGTGGCGAACAGCGCCCCGAGACGTTCGACGAGCTCCGCGGCAGGCAGCCGGGCGGCGATCGAGGTGAACCCGACGAGGTCGCCCAGGACCACCGCCACGCGGTCGTGGCGATCGGCGATCGGGTGCTCGCCGTTGCTCAGGCGGTCGACGATCCGGGGCGGCAGGACGCTCCGCAGCAGCTCCATCGAGCGGGTCCGCTCGGCATCCAGCTCGTCGCGAAGGCGGTCGAGCAGGCGCGCGTTCGTGTCGCGGATGTCCTCGAGCTGGCGGAGGGTCCGCTCGAGGCGCTCGACCCGGCGTCCGAGACGGATGACCTCCTTGTGCGGATCGACGGCCGCGGACGCCGCGGCGGTGTCAGGCGGCTCGGGCGCGCTCACGTCCCGAGGAGGAGGGCGACGAAGGTCTCGTTCAGGAAGCGGCTGCCGGTGTCCGGCGCGATCGGACCGATCTCGCCGGTGCAGTACAGGCCGGCGAAGGGCAGGTCCGGCAGCGCGGCTCGGGTGAGGGCGGTCTCCCGGTCGGTCCTCGACCCCAGCAGGTATTTGCGCACCATGCAGGAGAAGACGAGCGCGGCCTGGGGCCGGACGCCGTCGGGGAACGCCTCGGTCGCCCGGGTCAGCGCTCCGGCTGCGCCGTCGAGGAGGTCGGGCGTGGTGGCGGTCGTCAGCTGGATCGCGGAACCGACGGGGACCGAGCCGATGATGGAGACTGCCCCGGCGTCGTCGGTCCGGAGGGCGACCCGGAGATAGGGCTCGTCGAAGCCCGGCTCGTAGATGGCCATCGGGTTGCCGAAGGACGCCGGACCGGTCTCGTCGAGATAGCGATGGAGGAAGTCGATCGCCGGGCGACCGTCGATCTCCGCGATCAGGTTCGGCTCTGCCGCCGTGACGATGCCCCGCGTCCCGATGGCCTTCCAGCCCGTTCCGATTGCGACCGAATGGTGGATCGGGCCGGCGAACAGCATCAGGACGAGCCCGTCGTCGGTGATGCGATCGCCGGCGAACTGGTAGGTCGGGGTGATCAGGGCGAGCTCGCTCCGGGCGGACCCTCCGCCGATCACGGTGACGTCGGGTGGCAGCATCGCCCGGATCAGCGGCAGCATCGCCGCGGGATCGCAGGCGGCCGAGTTGGCCAGGGTGATGCAGAGTCGCGGCTCGCGGGTCACTCCGGCGAGGGCGCCGTCGACCGCTCTCCGGCACGCTCCCTCGAGATCCGTCGCCAGACCCTCGCCGAGCCCGACTCCGATGTCGATGTCGTCCGACGCGAAGAGGGCGAGGGTGATCGAGTCCTCGCGGTAGCCGACCGTCGAGGAGAGCTCGGCGGCGGAGGTGACGCCCGCGATTCGGGCGGTCGGGAACGCGGCGGTGACGGCGCCGAGGATCGAAGGGTCGAAGCTCTCGAACGAGGAGACGAGCAGGCCGGCCTTCGGGAGCGCATCGCCGAGCTGGACCCGGCACGCGGCGATCACCTCGGCGATCGCGTCCGCGGCGTCGACGTCGTCGCTGTGGCCGACGGCCATGGTCAGCATCGGCGGACCTGCCGCCGCCCGGCACCGCGAACCTGGCGCTCCATGGGGGCACGATACCGCGCCGGCAGGCGAGGACCCGGCCCAGTTCGAGCGCAACTCGCCCCGCTACGCTGTCGGCATGCCCGGCGACACGGCTGCGCGCTTCAAGGCCTGGTTCTGGCGACCGCCGCGACCCCACGGCGAAGCCCTCCCAGACCGGAGCGTCTCGAACCTCGAGCTGCTCTACGACCTCGTGTATGTCGCGGTCATCGGGCAGGCCTCGCACGCGCTGGCCGGCCACCTGACGAGCCGCGGCATCCTCGAGTTCGCGATCGTCTTCGGGATGATCTGGACCGCCTGGATCAACGGCTCGCTCTACGTCGAGCTGCATGGCCGGCAGGACGGCCGGACGCGGCTGTTCGTGTTCGTCGAGATGGCGATCCTCGCCCTGCTGGCGGTGTTTGCCGGTGGCGCCGCCACGGACGAGCGCGGGGCGTTCGCGATCACCTACGCGGTCTTCCTCGCGGTGGCCGCCTGGCTCTGGCTCTCGGTCCGCCGCCGCGACCGCCCGGAGTTCCTCGCCGTCACCGGGGCGTGGCTCGTGCTCATGGCCGTCTCGATCGTCGTCGTGGTGGCGAGCGCATTCCTGCCGCCCGACGCCCGGCTCGTCGTCTGGGCCGGGTACGTCATCGCGTGGCTCATCGGGATCAAACTTCTCGGCGCCCGGTCGCGGATGTTCGAGTTCGGCGTGCGGCCGACCGACTCGATGGTCGAGCGGTTCGGGCTCTTCGTGATCGTCGTGCTCGGCGAGGTCGTGATCGGGGTCGTTACCGGCCTGTCCGTGGCCGAGCAAGTGCCGCTCACGTTCGCGACCGGGCTGATCGCGCTCATCGTCGGTTTCGGGTTCTGGTGGATGTACTTCGACGTCGTCGGGCGACGCCTGCCGCGGGCGACGGGTCCGGCGGTCGCGACCTGGATGGTCGGCCAGCTCCCGATCACGCTGGCCATCGCCGCCTCCGGAGCGGGCATGGTCTCGCTGATCGAGCATGCAACCGATCCGGCGGCGCCGGCCGAGACCGCCTGGCTGCTGTCGGGCGCGGTCGCCCTCGGGTTGGTCGGGTTGATCGTCACCGCGTCGGCCCTCGAGGACGCCGGGCGGCTCTCCGTCGTGTACCGGCCCGTCACTCGGGCCATGGCCGCCGGAGCGGTCGCCGCGCTCGTGGTCGGATGGCTCAATCCCGTCCCGTGGCTGCTGGCACTGCTGCTCGCCGTCATCCTCGGGCTGCTCTGGGCGGTGGCGCTGGGCGCGTTCCTCCGGGCGGACGCCTGGAGCGAGGCCGAGGCGGAATCAGCGGCGGAGCCCGGAGCGACCTCCGCCGGCTGAGATCAGCGGTCCCGGCGCTCCCCGCGGTCGGACCGGCGGCGGCGCCGGAGGTCGAATGCGAGTCCCCACGCGAGGGCGATGACCGCCGCGACCGTGAGCCATGCGCCGTTCGAGGACGACTCGACTGGGGCGACGGTCTCGGTGGCCGGGAGCGGCTTGCTCGTCACTCCCTCGACGCCCCCGCTCGGAGCAGTCGTCGCGGTCGGCTCGACCGAGCCGGCCGGTGGGGGTGTCGGCGTCGGCGTCGGTGCCGCCCCGATCCGGACGGTCACGCTATCGGTCGCAGTCACCAGCGCCTCGCCCGCGATGATCAGCTTCTGCGCAGCCGGCGGGACCGGGTTGGCTGGATCCGCGGCCGCGTACAGGAGCACGCGGCCGCTCGGTCCCGTGATCGCGCCGGCGACGGAGATCGTCGCGGTCCCCGGCGAGGCGACCTTGAGGTAGAGCTTCGTCGAGCTCGGGATCGTGTCGCCGTCGGCGACGGGGACCGTCCCGGCCGCGTCCGAGAACAGGCTGCCGCCGGTCACGTGGACCACGACGCTGGAGGCCGTCGTGGCGATCGAATAGGGCCCGACGATATGGCCGGCGAAGCCGGTCGCAGGTCCGGTCAGGCTGATCGCGAGCGTCGGCTCGACCAGCGGCGGCTTGGCGAGGACGTCGGCGACGATCGCTTCGGTCAGGGGTCGCAGCGGATCGTCGGTCGCCAGAACGAAGTTGTCGGTGAAGAACCAGATGGCGCTCTGGACGGCGGCCCCGCGCTCGTTGTTGTTCGCCGCGCCGGACGGGAGGTTCGAGTTCGGGTAGTAGTCATTCAGGATGCGGGCGACCCGGGCGGTGTTCGGAACGCTGGCCGCGTCCCATGTGCCGAGGGTGTAGCTGATGCCGACCTCGGTGTTGGTCCGGAGGTCGATGCAGTAGACCTCGAGGACCTCCGGCGGCGTCGTGTTGGTCGTCGCCTGGATGACCCCGGCGAACCCGGGCGCCTCGGGATCGGATCCGGCCGGAATCGTCGCGGGATAGCCGCCCAGCGGGTCGAAGCTTGCGGGGGCGAGGCCGCCGTTCACGCCCTGGCCCGGGCCGATGCCGGACAGCGTGATGTGGGCCGGCAGGCCGCGACCGGGCGGTGCGTCGGGGTTGAACTGGGCCGACACCGGCGACGGCGTCGCGGCCAATCCGACGAGCAGCATCGCGACGAGGGCGACGCCGCGACGAAGCGATCGAGCCATGTTCAAGGGCCCCCTTCCCCGCCACCGTACGCCCGGCGGCAAGGGTGCGAGCCACCCCGGTCCGGTGCGGGCTGGCAACGGTCGGGGTGCCGACCGACAGCGCGATGCGGGGACGGGGGCCGATGGGGTTGGCGCGCCCGGCGAGACTCGAACTCACGACCTTCAGGTCCGCAACCTGACGCTCTATCCACTGAGCTACGGGCGCACATGTGCCGGCGATGCTGGCGGAGAGGGAGGGATTCGAACCCTCGATGCCGGTTACCCGACATGGCGGTTTAGCAAACCGCTGCACTAGGCCTCTATGCGACCTCTCCGTCGCGCGGCGCCGGCCATCCTACCACGCAGGTCCGGCCCGTCCGGGCGGCCCGTCTGGTACCGTCACCGGCCGTCCGACGACCCGGAGGAGCCCACCGTGACCGACCCCGCGAAGACGCAGCCGTCCCGGACGAAAGCGGAGATCGAGGCACTCACGGTCGGCGAGGTCACCCCGCTCGAGGGGAAGATCGTCCTCGCGGAATCCGACCCGTCGTGGCCGGTGCTATACGTCCGGGAGGATGCCCGGATCCGGGCCGCACTGGGCGATCGCGTGCTGGCGATCGAGCACACCGGCTCGACATCCGTGCCAGGGCTGGCGGCCAAGCCGATCGTCGACATGACGATGATCGTCGCGGACGTCACCGACGAGGCGGCCTGGATCCCCGACCTGGAGGCGGCCGGCTACGTGCTCCGG
>DATBPR010000556.1:0-4709 GCA_036561285.1 Candidatus Limnocylindrales bacterium
CGGGGGCGGCCACGACCGCGACTGACACCGCGCGCGACCACCCGGGTCGCACGCTTCGTCCGACGGGCGGCGATGGATGCGGCGGCGAGAGCCGCCGCATCTTCGCTCTCGGCGAGCCGGTATCGTGGCCCGGTGCTGCCGCCGTCACCGCCCCCCGACGAGGTCGACTTCGACACCGTCATCGACGACGTGCTCGATCGCCTGCCCGAGGCGTTCGCCGCCCAGCTCGGCTCGGTCGCGATCGTCGTCGAGGACGAAGCGACGCCCGATCAGCTCGCCTCGGTCGGGGCCCGCGGCCTGTTCGGACTCTACCAGGGCGTGCCGCGGACGCGGTTCGGGGTCGACAACGTCCCGTTTCCGAGCAAGATCACGCTCTTCCGCGGACCGCTGATCCGGGCGAATCCGGGTGCCGAGCGTCTGACGCGGGCGATCGAGGAGACGCTGCTCCACGAGATCGCCCACCACCTCGGCATCGATGACGCGCGGCTGCAGGAGCTCGCCGCCGGCTGAACAGAGCCGGTTGGGCCCCGCCGGCCGTCAGCCCGGACGGCCCAGCATCCTCCCGACCACCGGCCCGATCCGCTCGACCCACCGGGAGTACTGGGCTCCGGACGGGTGCAGCCCATCGTCGGCCACCAGGCTCCGATCGCTCGCGGCGAGCAGCGAGAGGTCGTGGATGTCGACGAACGCGATGCCGCGCTCGGCGGCCAGGTCGCGGAGCGTCTCGTTGACGCGCCGGATCCCGGCCGCCTGGGCGACCGGGTCGCCGTAGTCCGTGCCGTGCGGCGTGACCGTGTAGTCCGGTGTGGCGACGGTCACGATCCGGTCGGCCGGCAACCGCCCGAGCAGCGCGTCCAGGATCCAGGCGGCGTTCGCCGCGTATTCCTCTCTCGGGACCCCCTGGACGACGTCGTTGACGCCGACGAGCAGCGATGCGAGCTCCGGATGGAGCCTGTCCAGCGCCGGCAGCTCGTCGCGGATCACGTCCGCGGACGTGGAGCCGTTCACCGCGAGGTTGTCCACCAGCCGGAGCGTCGGCGGCCGCGGCCCGAGCCACTCCACGAGCTGGTCCGGCCAACGCTCCGCGACGCTGCGGGTCGCCGTCCCGATCGTGTAGCTGTCACCGAGGGCGACGAACCGGAGAACGCCGGCCGGGGGCTGCGCCCGCTCGTCGTCGATCACGACCGCCGGCCGGCGACCTCGCCGAGGAACCGCTCGACCAGGTCCGCGAAGGCGTCGGGCCGCTCGAGGGACAGCATATGGGCCGTATCGGGGAACACGACGCGGCGGACGTCCGGGACCTCCGCGACCAGCCGGTCCGCGGTCTCGAGCACCGCCGGCTGATCGGCGTCCCCGACAACCACGAGGGTCGGGCAGGCGATTGCACCGAGGCGGCCCGCGGCAGGCGGCGTGAGCTCGTGCTCGGGCGCCTGCTCGTCGTCCCACTCGGGCAGCTCGAAGGCCTCCCGCTGCATCGTCCCGACGAAGGCCCGGACCGCCGGGTCGACCGCCTCGGGCGGCCGGAGCGGGCCATCGACCCAGGCCCGGAGGTTCACCTCGACCGCGCCGTCGACATCGCCGCGATCGAGGGCGTCGACCTCCGCGGTCCAGAAGGGTCTCAGGCCGGCCGGCGCCTCGCCGAAGAGCGCCCCGCCGGGTGCCGCGAGCACCAGCGACGCGACCACGTCCGGACGCGCCAGGGCGGCCTCGACCGCGACCCCGGCGCCCATCGACGCGCCCACGAGGTGCGCCCGCCCGATCAGCAGCTCGTCCAGGAGGGCGAGCAGGTCGGCGTGATGCGACCACGGACCCGACGGCGGCAGCGTTTCGCCGAACCCGCGGGCGTCGGCCCGGATCACGCGATGGCGAGCCGAGAGGCGTGGGACGAGCGGGTCCCACATCCGGCGGTCGGCGACGCCGGCATGCAGGAGGACCACGGGCTCCCCGGAGCCTTGATCGTCGAAGGCGAGGCCGCCCGCGGTCCGGCCGCCATTCGCGGGATCGCGGACGGCGTGGCCCGTTGTGATCGTCGAGTCGGCCGGCTCCCCGAAGGTCGTCTGTCTCATCCGGGGAGTCTCCGACATCGGCCGCCGTCACGCACGTTCCCGGCCGGTTCGCCCTATCCTTGCGCGGCGCATCCACGCGAACGGGGCCACGGACCATGCAGCGGCGAGACCGCTTGCCCGGCCGAGCCTGACCTCGCTACGATGCGCCGATGGTCGCCCCGCGGGGCGAACGCTTCTTCGAGACCGATCGGACCATGCAGTGTCCTGTGTGACACGGCCGGTCGGGGCTCGATGATCGAGGAGGACACATGCGCACCCGTTCCCTTGGCCTGACGCTGTTCGGCAGCGCGGCCATCCTGCTTTCGGCATGTACGAGCGGGGCCACCCCCTCGCCGTCCGCGTCGCAGGCACCGGCACCGTCCGTCGCGGCCCCGTCGACCGCGGCCTCGGCCGAAGCGTCGGCCCCGGCGTCGGCGGCTCCGTCGGTCGTGCAGGCGCCGAACCTGAAGATCGGCGTCGTCACCGACATCGGCACCCTGAACGACAAGAACTACAACGAGTACTCGTTCAAGGGCGCCCAGCAGGGCGCGACGGCGATCGGCGCGGCCGCTCCGACCTCGATCGTCCCGACGGCCGCCGCCGACTACGGGCCGTCGATCAAGTCGTTCACGGACCAGAAGACCGACGTGATCGTGACGGTCGGCTTCAACCTTGCCGGCGCGACCGGCACCGCCGCCGTCGCCAACAAGACCACGACCTTCATCGGCGTCGACCAGTCGCCGATCTGCATCAAGGCCGACGGCTCGCAGGACTTCACCTTCCCCTGCCCGGCCGACTCGACCACGATCGCCCCGAACTACACCTCACTCGCGTTCCAGGAGGACCAGGCCGGCTACCTCGCCGGGATCGTGGCCGCCGGGACCAGCAAGTCGGGCACGATCGGCGCCATCGGCGGCACGAGCATTTGCGCTCCGTGCGTCCGCTACATCCAGGGCTATGAGCTCGGCGCCAAGTCCGTGAATCCGAACGTCAAGGTCGTCAGCGCCTACGTCACGAACGACTTCAGCGCGGCCGCCTTCCAGGACCAGGCCGGTGGCAAGACCTTCGCCGAGAACTTCCTCGCCCAGAACAAGGACGTCGACGTCCTGTTCCAGGTCGCGGGCCTGACCGGCAACGGCGTCCTCGACGCCGCGTGCGCGGCCAACATCAAGGGAATCGGCGTGGACGTGGACCAGTTCCTGTCCTACCCGAACGCCGCTCCGTGCCTCCTGACGAGCGCGGAGAAGCACCTCGAGCTGGCCGTGTCCAGCGCCCTCGAGGCGAAGGCCGCGGGGACCCTCAAGGCCGGGACCACCCTGTACGACGCGAAGAACGATGGCATCGGCGTCTCGCCGGGCCACGACAACGCGAGCGCCTGGGCGCCCGACGCGCAGACCAAGATCGACGCGGCCCTCGCGGGCATGAAGGACGGGTCGCTCAAGACCTGCCCGGCCAAGTGCGGGTCGCTCTGATCCGCTGATCGAGCTCCTTCGCAACCTCTCGCGGGCCGGCCGAGGCAACTCGGCCGGCCCGCGTTCTGTACCCTGACCGAACCATCTCCGTCGACCCGGCCCACCCGCCAGCCGAGGAACGAACGACCGCCGTGACGAGCACGCAGGAGATCGTCCGCGAGGAGCCCGTGCGCGCGCCGGCCCTCGAGATGCGCGGGATCACGAAGCGGTACCCCGGTGTCGTCGCGAACGACCACATCGACATCGACGTCCGCCCCGGCGAGATCCACGCCCTGCTCGGCGAGAACGGCGCCGGCAAGACGACGCTGATGAACATCCTCTACGGCCTCGCCCGGCCGGACGAGGGCGAGATCCTGATCGACGGAAGCGCGGTCCGGATCGCCAACCCGACGGACGCGATCAGTCGCGGCATCAACATGGTCCACCAGCACTTCATGCTGGTCCCGGTCCTGACGGTCGCGGAGAACATCCTCCTGGGCGAGGAGACGATGGCCAACCCGGTCTTCCTCGACCGGAAGGAGGCGCGCCGCCGGATCGTCGAGCTCGGCAACCGGTTCGGGTTCGAGATCGATCCGGACGTCAAGGTCGGCGACCTGTCGGTCGGCTGGCAGCAGCGGGTCGAGATCCTGAAGGCCCTGTATCGGAACGCCCGGGTCCTCGTCCTCGACGAGCCGACCGCCGTCCTGACGCCCCAGGAGACCGAGGAGATCTTCGCGGTCCTCCGTCGCCTCGCCGAGGACGGTCACAGCATCGTCTTCATCAGCCACAAGCTGTACGAGGTCCTTGCGATCGCGGACCGGATCACGGTCATCCGCCGCGGCAAGGTCGTCGGCCAGCGCCTGCCGAAGGAGACCGACGAGGAGGACCTCGCCGCGCTGATGGTCGGCCGCGACGTCCAGCTGGTCGTCGACCGCGGAGACTCCCACCCGGCCGGGGTCCGCCTGACGGTCGAGAACCTCAAGGTCCGCGACGACCGCGGCACCGAGGTCGTCCGGGGGGTCGACTTCGAGATCCGGTCCGGCGAGATCTTCGGCATCGCCGGCGTTGCGGGCAACGGGCAGGACGAGCTCGTCGAGGCGATCGTCGGTCTGCGCAATCCGTCGGAAGGGACCGTCCGCCTCGACGATCGGGACGTGACCAACCTGAGCACGCGGCAGATGACCAACCTCGGGACCGGCTACGTGCCCGCGGA
>DATBPR010000557.1:0-3756 GCA_036561285.1 Candidatus Limnocylindrales bacterium
CTTGCGGCTCGGCCGTGTCCGTCGTCCGTCGATGCCCCTCGGTCGAGGCGTGGCATCCGCGCTGGTCGTCGCCTCCATGTCGGTGGTGGCGGGTTGCGGGAGCGCGGTCTCGCTCGAGACACCGACGGCGACCCTGACGCCGGCCACGGCGCCGGCGCCGGCGCCGAGCCTCCCGGATCCGTCACCGACGACCTTGCCGCCAGGTCCAGCCGTCGCGGCGTCAACGCCGGCATCGCGAGTCCCCGCCTTCTCGGCCGGCCGGTCCGGCCTTCGGCTGCCCGCGCCACGGAGCCGCGCGGTCGCGTTCGTGTTCGGATCCCGGATCCTGCTTGCGGGCGGCCTCACGACAGCGGGGACAACCGACTCGATCGAGATCCTCGATCCGAACGCCAACCGAGCGATTTCGGCCGGGCGGCTGAGCGCTCCGGTGCATGACGCGGGTGGCACGACGATCGACGGCGTCGGCTACGTCTTCGGCGGCGGACGATTCGGGCCCGGATCGCTCGTCCAGCGCGTCGAGCCCAGCGGACAGACGGTGACGGTCGGGCACCTGCCTGCCATCCGGGCGGATCTGACGGCGGTGACGGTGGGGTCCGAGATGATCATCGCCGGCGGCGGCACGCCGGGCCGGTCGGATGACCGGGTCCTGGCAACGTCCGACGGCCGGCGGTTCCGCGTCGCCGCACACCTCCGAGTCGCCGTCCGATACCCCGCCGTCGTCGCCGTCGGGCAGCAGGTGTACGTCATCGGCGGAGCGACGCCATCGGGCGATACCCGGGTCATCCAGCTCGTCGATCCCGTGAGCGGGCGTGCGCGGATCGTCGGCCGCCTCCCGCTCGGGCTCTCGCACGCATCGGCACTCGTGATCGCCGGCACGGTCCTCCTCGCCGGCGGGCGATCGGCAGGGCGGGCGCAGGACGGCCTCTGGCTGCTCGATCCACCCGGTCATGCGTTCCTCCGCATCGGCCGGTTGCCGGATCCCGTCTCCGATGCGGCCGCCGTCGTGCTCCATGGCACGGGCTACCTGATCGGTGGCGAGGCCCGGGCTCCGCTCGACACCGTCATCACGATCTCCGCCGGATGACGGTCCCGATGCGCGGCCACGCGCGGGTCGTGCGGCGGTGACGCGGCCGCGACGCGCCGGATCGATTCGATCGCAGGCCCATCCGCAGGGCGGCCCCCGGCTCGCGAGCCGCGGCATCATCGTGACCGTGGTCGGCGGCCTCGGAGCGCTCGTCCTGGTCGGTTCCATCCTCGGCGGAACCCCGGCGCCGACCCCTCGGCCGTCGGCGGTCGCCGTGGCCACGACGTCGGGCGGGCCAGTGGCGCCGAGCGTCCCCTCCGACCCGGCCTCGGATCCCGCCCCCTCGGTCACCGCTCCGGCGCCTTCGTCGCCTTCCCCGTCGGCCCCGTCGGCGACGCCGTCGCCCGCGCCCGGTTCCGCCGGGGCAGGCCCGGTGAACCTCTATGCCGCGGCCGGCGTCGGGATGTTCTCGCCATCGGTCGCGACCTTCCCGGAGCGCGTCTACGTGCCGGACGAAGCCTCCGGGACGGTGGTCGTCATCGACCCCCGAACCTTCCGGATCATCCGGCGCTACCCGGTCGGTGCCTCACCCGAGCACGTCACGCCGGATTGGGACCTCCAGCACCTGTACGTGGAGGCACCCTTCGGAAACCGGCTCACGATCATCGATCCGAAGTCGGGTCGCGCCGTCGGGCACCACGCCATCCGCGGTCCGTACAACCTCTACTTCACCCTCGACGGCCGGATGGCGATCGTCATCCTCGACAGCATCCGCCCGGGGATCGAGTACGGCGGTCATGCCCAGGTGACCTTCTACGACCGGCGGACGTGGCACGTGATCAAGGCTCTCGACGTGCCGTGGGCCGGCGCGGACCACCTCGACTTCTCCGCCGACGGCCGGTTCTTCCTCCTCAGCACGGAGTACGCGGGGCGCCTCGTGCGGATCGACGTCCGGAAGATGGCCATCACCGGAGTGCTGAACGTCGGGGGCCATCCGATCGACGTGCGGACCTCGCCCAATGGCCGCTACTTCTTCGTCGCCAACCAGGTCCGGAACGGGGTGTCGGTCATCGACGCCGTCCACCTCCGCGAGCTCGCGTTCCTGCGGACCGGTGCGGGCGCTCACGGCCTGGCCCTCAGCCGCGACGTGCGCTGGCTCTACGTGTCGAATCGCCAGGCCGGGACGCTGTCCGTCATCGACGTTGCGAAGCGGAAGGTCATTCACACCTGGAGGATCGGCGGCTCGCCGGACATGATCGCCGTCTCGCCGGACGGGACCCAGCTCTGGATCTCGAACCGCTTCGGCGGGACGGTCACCGTGGTGAACGGTCAGAGTGGGCACGTCATGAAGGTCATTCGCGTCGGCGGGCGGCCCCACGGCCTCGCCTATTTCCCGGAGCCCGGGCGGATCTCGCTCGGCCACAACGGGATTTACCGGTGAGCGACTCGTCCGCGGAAGCCGACCGGAACCGGGCCGTGGAGCCGGCTTCGACAACGATCGATCCCGATCGGGCGGCGATCGGCGCCGGCCGTCGCGATCCGTGGCCGTGGATCGCCCTGGCCTCGGGGATCGCGTTCCTCGTGCTCGCGTCGTTGGTGGTCCACCGCGGCGGGCTCGCGTTCGATGAACCGGTCGCGACGGCCGTTCGCAGCCTCCCGATCCCGGTCTGGGCCTGGCGGCTGATCACCGCGCTCGGCGGGGCGTTCCTGGCGGTCGTCGGAACCGCGTTCGTGGTGGGATCCCTGCTCTCCCGTCGTCTCCGGCTGGCGTTGATCGTCGCCCTCGTCCTGATCGCCGCCTCGCTCTTCACGCACGTGGTGAAGGACTACGTCACCCGCCCGCGACCACCGTGGGAGCAGTTCGCGCCGGCCCCGGGTTTCAGCTTCCCGTCGGGCCACACGCTCAACAGCACCGTGAGCTACGGGCTCCTGGCAGTCGTCGCCTGGCGAAGCGGAGCTCGTCGCAACATCCGTCGCCTGGCGGTTGCCATCGGCCTGACGCTGCCGCTTGCCATCGGGCTCTCGCGGATCGCGCTCGGTGTGCACTACCCATCCGATGTCCTCGGCGGATGGCTCGGCGGAATCGCGTTCGTGGGCCTTGCGGCGACGCTGATCCGACTCACCGAGGCCATGGACCGCGACCTGCCGTGGAGAACCAGGCACTCCCCCACGGGTGGGCCCTGAGCCATGGCATCGTCCAGCGCGCGACCGTCGATGCTCCCGCGGCTCGCGTCGACCTTCGTCGTCCTGTCGATCGTGTCCCTGATCGCCTGGGCCGCCGGGAGCCTCGGGCCGGGCTCCGGTGGGACGCCTGAGCCGTCCGTTCCGGGCGCCGCCTCCGCGGCGGGTCCGGCATCGCCGTCGCAAGTCGCCGCGGCGAGCACGGCACCGCATGCGGTTCGCCAGAGTCCCGCCGCGATCGTGCCGGTCGAGGCGGCCGCGACGTCCGTGCCCTCGTTCAGTCACGTCTACCTGATCGTCATGGAGAACCACGAATACGGCTCCATCGTCGGCAACACGCAGGCGCCGTACCTCAACGCGCTGATCCGGCACTACGGGTTGGCGACCAACTACCACGCCGTCGCCCACCCATCGGAGCCGAACTACCTGGCTCTCTTTGCGGGCAGCACGTTCGGCGTCCACGACGACGGCGTCTACAACCTGGGCGGCCGCAACCTGGCCGATCAGCTCGCGGCGCGCGGCAGGTCCTGGCACGTCTACGCCCAGGACCT
>DATBPR010000558.1:0-1996 GCA_036561285.1 Candidatus Limnocylindrales bacterium
GCGTCTCGGTCGCGAAGGCGCCGGCCGGCGCCGAGGAGGTCGTCATCAGCGTCGCCGACACCGGCGGCGGCATCCCGGCCGAGGATCGCGAGCGCGTCTTCGAGGCGTTCGCCCAGAGCGGCGACCCGCTGACCGACAAGCCGCGCGGGACGGGCCTCGGCCTGCCGATCTCCCGCGAGATCGTGATCGAGCACGGCGGCCGGATGTGGCTCGAGAGCGAGGTCGGCCGCGGCTCGACGTTCTGGTTCGCCCTGCCGGTCAGCTGATGCAGCAGGCGGCTGACGGCATCCGACGGTCGCCGGGGATCGGACGAGGCGGGCCCGGCGAACCGGACCCGCCTCGCGCCCGCCCTGGAAGGACTGGATGGGCGGTCGCCGTCCTCAGTACTGGAAGAGGAGCTCCCGGTACTTCGGCAGCGGCCAGTAGTCGTCGGTGACGACGGTCTCGAGCTCGTCGGCGGCCTCGCGCAAGGCGTTCTGAGCGGGGATCACCCCCTCGACGAACGCCCGGGCCTCGCGCTCGACCGTGCCGGCCTCGTGGGCCTCGTGCTGGGCATGCTCGAGCGCCTCGATGCGGTCCGCGAGGCTGTCGATCAGCCCGCCGACCCGGTCGCACGCGGCCGCGATCCCGCGTGATGCGCCGGACGCGCCCGCGGCAGCGAGATCGGCGAGGTGCCGGGCCGAGGCCGGCAGGATCATCGTCCGGGCGATGTCGAGCGCCGTGCTGGCCTCGATGTTCGAGACTTTCACGTAGTGCTCCCAGGCGATGTCGACACGGGAGGCGAGCTCCCGCTCCGACAGCACCCCGAACGACTTGAACAGCTTCTTCGCCTTCGCGGTCGTGAGCGCCGGCAGCGCGTCGACCGTCGTCGGGTTGTTCGGCAGGCCGCGCTTCCTCGCCTCGGCATGCCACTCCTCGGAATAGCCGTTGCCCTCGAAGAGGACCTGCTTGTGGTCCTTGACGATCGACGACAGGATCTTCGTGAGGCCCTCGAAGTCGCCCGTCTTGAGCTTCTCGAGCTGGTCGGCCAGCCCCGAAAGCGAGTCGGCGACGGCCGTGTTCAGGACCGTCTGGGGCCAGTAGATCGGGGCGGACGAGCCGACCGCGCGGAACTCGAACTTGTTGCCGGTGAAGGCGAACGGCGAGGTCCGGTTGCGGTCCGTCGCGTCCTTCGGCAGGACGGGCAGCGAGGTGACGCCGAGCTCGACGTTGCCGCCCTTCTTCGACGCCGACGCGGCGCCCTGCTCGATCTGGCCGATCACGTCGACGAGCTGCGAGCCGAGGAAGATCGACATGATCGCCGGGGGCGCCTCGTTGGCGCCCAGGCGGTGGTCCTGGCCGGCGTCGGCGATCGACGCGCGGAGGATGTCGGCATGCTCGTTGACCGCCCGGATGACGGCGATGAGGAACGCCAGGAACTGGGCGTTCGCGTGCGGGTCGGTCCCCGGGTCGAGAAGGTTCTCCCCGGCGTCGGTCGACATCGACCAGTTGTTGTGCTTGCCCGAGCCGTTGATCCCGGCGAACGGCTTCTCGTGGACCAGGAACGCCAGCCCGTGCTGCGCCGCGAGTCGCCGCATCGTCGACATCACGAGCATGTTGTGGTCCGACCCGACCGAGGTGGGCTCGAACACGGGCGCCATCTCGAACTGGGCCGGGGCGACCTCGTTGTGACGGGTCTTGGCGGGGATGCCGAGCCGCCACAGCTCGCGGTCGAGATCCATCATGAAGGCGAGGATCCGTGGCCGGATCGAGCCGAAGTACTGGTCCTCGAGCTCCTGGCCCTTTGGCGAGGGCGCCCCGAACAGGGTCCGGCCGGTCAGCAGCAGGTCCGGCCGCTGCTCGGCGAGACGGCGGTCGACGAGGAAGTACTCCTGCTCGGGCCCGATCGTCGTGAAGACCCGCGACGCCGCGCCATTGCCGAACCAGCGGAGAATCCGGAGCGCCTGCTTGCCCAGGGCCTCCTGCGATCGGAGGAGCGGGATCTTGTGGTCGAGCG
>DATBPR010000559.1:0-3729 GCA_036561285.1 Candidatus Limnocylindrales bacterium
GCCACCGCGTCGACGTCGAGCTCACCGAGATCTCCCAGCCCTCGATCGGCGGCGTCGAGTCGACGATCGTCGACCGCGACCAGCTCGAACGCGGCTTCCTCCGGCTCGATCCGGAGATGCGGGCCGTGATCGTTCTCCATCACTATCTCGACCTTCCACTACCCGCTGTCGCCGCGAGCCTGGGGATCCCCCTGGGGACGGCGAAGTCTCGTCTGCACCGGGCCCTGGGCCTGATGCGCGCGGCCCTCGATGCCGATGCGCGCGATGGCCCCGAGCTCGTGGAGGTTCGCCCGGCATGAGCACGAATGACATGTTCGGGCAGGAGCTCTCGACCTGGCTCCAGGAGGAGGGCGAGCACCGCGTGCCCGACCACCTCCGCGAGGTCCTGGTGCGGACGGCGGCCACGCGACAGCGACCGTGGTGGTCGAGCCCCGAAAGGTGGCTCCCGATGCAAACGACACTCCGTCTCGTCCCGGTTCCCAGGATCGCCTGGGTGCTGGTGGTGATCGCCCTGCTGATCGCCATCGGTGTGGCCGCCGTGGCCGTGGGCTCCCACCCGCACCAGCTCCCACTCCCGTTCGGACCTGCGCGCAACGGCGCGATCGTCTTCGGCGGATCCGATCAGGACATCCATGCACTCGATCCGCTGACGGGCGCCACGGCGGCGCTGATCAGCGGCGCGGAGAACGATCGGGCTCCATTGATGTCCCGGGACGGCACGAGGTTCGTCTTTCTTCGCGACACGGCGATCGCCGATCCCGTGCTGGGCACGCCGGAGCCGATGATCATGGTCGCGAACGCGAACGGATCGGGCGTCCGGTCGCTGACGCCGGCGCTCGCGGGCTTTCAGGGAAGCGCGTGGTCGGAGAACCTCTCGTGGTCCAACGACGGATCGCGGGTGGCCGTCCCGTTGAACGTCGGCGGACGGCCGGCCATCGAGGTCCTCGCGGTCGACGGGTCCGCGAAGCCGATCGTCGCCGACACGGGCGGTCGCGACGGTTCGTTCTTGGCGTTTCGCCCGGATGACCAGGAGCTGGTCTTCAATGGCGGGACGAGCAACGGCAATGGCTTGTTCGCCGTCGGGGCGGACGGCCACGGCCTGCGGACGATCCTGGACCCGGCGAATGCCGACTACGCGAGCCTGTCGCCGGATGGCAAGGAGCTCGCCTTCGCGGTCCCCGGTGACGCCTACAACGTCATTCGCGTGGTCGACGTCGACACGGGGGTCGTGCGGACGCCCGCGTTCGTCCCGGCGGTGACCGGGCAGGGCGAGGCTGACGCACAGTCCTGGTGGTCGCCCGACGGAACCCGGCTCCTCATCCAGCGCTACGGCGCCGGCCAGTATCAGCTTGCGGTTGCACCGGCGGCGGGTGGTCGGGTCGTCGGGATCGGGCCGGTGATGCCCCAGAAGGGTGGCCAACGGGTCGAGGCCCAGTTCTCGCCCGACGGCCTCCGGGTGCTGGTCCACTTCGACGACGGCGGGGCGACCTGGCTCCTGGACGCGACCGGTGCGACCACGGGCACCCAGCTTCCATCCAGCATCGCGGAGGCCGCCACCTGGCAGCGCCTGGCGCTCGCTCCCTGACGCTCCGGATCCGCGTGAACCGGACGGCCGGCCACCGGCGGGTGAGCCGGCCGTTCGATTCCGGGCAAGTTGAAGCCGCACGGCTGAAGCGGACGCCATACTCCTCGAGCGCGGTCACCTGAGCCGCGACGCTGCCTGAGGGGCGCGATGACGCGAGACCTCGTGGTGCGAGCGCGGAAGGGCGATCATGACGCCTTCGCCGTGCTGGCAGGCGCCGCGATCTCCCGCCTCGGCGCGACCGCCTGGCTCATGCTCCGGGATCGGGACCGGGCGACGGACGCCGTCCAGAACGCCCTCGTCCGTGCCTGGCGTGATCTGCCCACGCTGCGCGATCCCGATCGGTTCGACGCCTGGGTCCATCGACTGCTCGTGAACGCCTGCATCGACGAGATCCGGCGTGTCCGGCGCCGGCCCTTCGAGGTCGACGTCGACATCACCGACCTGAACCTGCCCTTCCTCGCCGACGACCTGTCGGCGATCGCCGACCGCGACCAGCTCGAGCGCGGCTTCCGCCGTCTCGTCCCCGAGGAGCGGGCGGTCATCGTGTTGCATCTCTACCTCGACCTGCCGTTGCCGGAAGTCGCCGAGACCCTGCGGATCCCGTTGGGCACCGCCAAGTCCCGCCTGTACCGCGGGCTCCGGTCGATGCGAGCGGCGCTCGACGCCGACGCACGCCCGGGCCTCGCGATTCCGATCGGACCGCCCGCATGACCAGCCGCAACCGTCCCGACGACTTCGCTCCAACCGTGTCCGCTTGGCTCCACGAGGATGCCCGGCATCACGCCCCGGACGACCTCGACGCCGTCCTGCGGCGGACCCGGACGGAGCGACAGCGACCGGCATGGTCGAGCCTCGAAAGGTGGCTCCCCGTGCAGACGACTCTTCGACTCAGCCCGGTCCCGAGGGTCGCCTGGATCCTCGTGATCCTCGCCCTCGTGATCGCGCTCGGCGTGGCGGCCGTCCTCGTGGTCGGCTCACGTCGCCATCCGCTCCCGCCGCCGTTCGGACCCGCCCGGAACGGTCTGATCGTCTACGGCGGGTCGGACCACGACATCCATGCCCTGGACCTGGCGACCGGCGCCACGACGTCCTTGATCGCCGGGACGGAGGGGGACCATCGCCCGGTGCTCTCACCGGACGGGACGAAGGTCGTCTTCTTCCGGGACACGAAGACCATCGATATGGTGGCGGGCGGCTACGAGCCGATGCTCATGGTGGCGAACGTCGACGGAACCGAGGTCCGGGCGTTGACGGGAGCCCTGGAGAACGGTGCGGCTCTGCTCCGCAACGTCGCCTGGTCCAGTGACGGATCGAAGGTCGCGGTGTCCTCCGGTCCCGGTGCCTCTCCTCTGCTCCAGGTGTTCACCGTCGACGGCTCCGCCAAGCCGGTCGGGATCGACGTCCACGGGATGACCCCCGAATACCTGACGTTCCGCCCCGGCGACCGGGAGATCGTCTTCCGTGGCTTCAACGCCGTCGAAACCCGCTTCTACGCCGTCGGCGCTGATGGTCGGGGCCTCCGGACGATCGTTCCGCCGTTCGTCGGCGACGGAGCCAGCCTCTCGCCGGACGGCACGAAGCTCGCCTACCAGACCTGGGACGGCACCCTGGGCATCATCCACATCGTCGACGTGGACACCGGCGTCGACACGGTGCCCGCGTTCGATCCGCCCGCGAGTGCCGGCCTCGCCGACGACAAGGCGACGTGGTCGCCGGACGGCACCCGACTTGTGTTCGTGACCTATCGCGGAGCCCAGGCTCAGCTGAGCGTGGCGCCCGCGGCCGGAGGCCGCCGCGTCCCGATCGGACCGACGATGGGGACCTGCTCCTGCCAGGTGTGGTCCGACTTCTCCCCGGACGGCTCGAAGGTCCTCGTCCACTACGACGCCGACGGATCGACCTGGGTGCTCGACCCAGCGGGAAGGACCGAGGGCGTCCAACTCCCGTCTCACATCAGCGACGCACTGAGCTGGCAGCGTCAGGCGTTCGCTCCCTGACCCCGGCCCGATTTGCCAGGACGGCCGGCTCGCCCGACGGTGAGCCGGCCGTCGGCGCGTCGGTCCCGTCGGTACAATCGCGGCCATGGCCCACCGCGTCACCCTGATCCCCGGCGACGGCATCGGTCCGGAGCTGGCGGAGGCGAC
>DATBPR010000560.1:0-4116 GCA_036561285.1 Candidatus Limnocylindrales bacterium
GGGATGATCCTCGCCGACAACGGGTCCGCCTACTACGTCTCCGGCGCGCCGGACCCGCGCTGGGACGACGACGACCTCCACGATCTCGGGCAGATCACCGGCTCGATGCTCGAGGTCGTCGACACGACCGGTCTCGTCAACGGATAGGGCTGTCGACCGCAGTCGCAGGCCTACGCGGGGAGCCGCCTCGTCGCCCGCACCCGCTCGAGCCACGCCAGCTCGCGGACGATCGTCGTCTCCGCTCCGTGCCCCGGCAGGACGGCGGTCGGCGGCTCCAGCTCCGACAGTCGCGCGAGGGATTCCGCGATCGCCTCCTCGGAGCCACCGGGGAGGTCCGTCCGGCCCCAGCCCGCCGCGAACAGCGTGTCGCCGCTCAGCAGCAGGCCCGCGTCCACCGCGTGGAGGCAGACCGAGCCCGGAGTGTGACCCGGCGTGTGGAGGACCCGCAGGCGGATCGAGCCGAAGCGGATCTCGCCGCCCTCCGCCAGCTCGACCGCCGGGACCGACGGCGGGATCTCGAACGGCGCCCAGAGCGGCTGGGGATGGACGAGGGCGTCGCGATCCTGCGCGTGGACGGCGATCTGCGCGCCCGTCGCGGCCGCTACGGCCGCGTTGTCACCGATGTGATCCCAGTGGCCGTGGGTCGAGATGATCAGGCGGAGGGTCCAGCCGCGGGCGGCCAGCTCGTCGGTGATCCAGGCGAGCGCCGGAATTGCCGTGTCGATCGCGACGGCCTCCCGGGTCCGCTCGTCGGCGAGCACGTGGACGTTCGTCGCTGCCGGACCCACGACCCGGCTGATCCGCTCCACGTCGCTACTCCTCGTCGAGCAGGTCGTCGTCCTCCACGAAGGCGGGGATCCGGAACCCGAACTCGGCCCCGCCGGTCGGCCGGTTGCCCGCCCAGGCCGTGCCGCCGGCCGATTCGACCAGCGCCCGGACGACGAACAGCCCGATCCCCGCGCCCTGGGCGCGACGGCGCGCGTCGTCGGCGCGGAAGAAGAGGTCGAAGACCCGCCCGACGTCGTCGGTCGGGAGGCCCGGCCCGCCGTCGGCCACGGTCAGCTCGATCCCGCTGCCGCTGGCCGCCGCGCAGACCCGGATCTCGGTGCCGTCGCCGTACTTGATCGCGTTCGAGATCAGGTTGCGGACGACGAGCTCGAACGACGACTCGTCCCACTGCGCCGGCGGAAGGCCGGGCGCGACCTCGACGGTGATCGTCGAATCCGGCCAGCGACGACGCTTGTCGGCGACGATTCGCTCGAGCAGCGGCCGGACCATCACCGGGTCCTTGCCGCCCTCGACGACGTGGCGCTCCGCGCGGGCGAGCACGAGGAGGTTCTCGACGAGCCGCTCGAGCCGCTCGCTCTCGGTGACGATGTCGTTGACGATCTCGCGCCGGTCGCCCTCGTCGAGGTTCGTCCGGCGGAGGAGCTGGCTGCCGCCGAAGATCGCGGTCACCGGCGTTCGCAGCTCGTGGCTGAGCATCCCGAGGAACACGTCCCGCAGCTCGTCGCCCTGCTTCCGATCCGTGATGTCGACGACGACGCCGATCGAGCGGAGGGCACGACGGATGGCGCCCGGCCAGTCCTCCGAGAAGTACGTCTGGCCGTGCGTCGAGACCCAGCGGACGCCGCCGTCCGGGCGGACCATCCGGTACTCGAAGTCGAACGAGCCATCGCTGCCGGGCGCCTGGGCCGCCGCGAACCGGGCGAGCGTCTGCTCCCGATCGTCCGGGTGGATCCCGGCGTCCTCCGGGGCGAGGGCGGTCTCCTCGGTCCCGAGGATCCGGTGCAGCTCCGGCGACCAGTACATCCCGCCGTGGACGAGGTCGTAGTCGTAGAGGCCGAACTCGCCGGCCTCGAGAGCGAGCCGGAGGCGCTCCTCGCTCGTCCCGACGGCAGCCTGGGCCTGCATCCGCTCGGTGATGTCCATCCCGATCCCGTACAGCACGACCGCCCGATCGCCGTTGTACGTCGCGCGCCCACGGCCGTCCATCCAGTGGACCGACCCGTCGGCGTGGCGGAAGCGGAACTCGACGACGTAGTCGGTCCGGTTCGCGATGGCGTCCTCGACGGCGTTCGCCAGGGCGGCCTGGTCCTCCGGGAGGACGAGCTCGCGGAAGGCCTCCTGACGCCCTCCGAAGGTCCCGACCGGGACGCCGAACAGGGCCTCCAGCTCCGGGCTCCAGGTCACGACGTCCGTCGCGAGGTCGCGCGTCCACCAGCCCATCCGCCCGCCACGCATCGCGAGCGCGAGCGAGCTCTGCGTCTGGCGGAGGAGCTCCTCTGCCCGCCGGCCCGTGTCGATGTCGGTCGCGGTGCCGTACCAGCACGTCTCGCCGGTCCCCTGGCTCGTCGTCCGGACCCCACGGCTCAGGTGCCAGCGCCAGGCACCGTCGGCCATCCGGATCCGGTGTTCGTGCTCATAGGGTCGGCCCGTCCGGACGGCGGCCTCCCAGGCGGCGACCGTGGCCGCCAGGTCATCGGGGTGGACGAGAAGCTCCCATTGCCAGGCGCCGTCGGAGCGGCCGCGCGCCGGACCATAGTCGGCGATCCGGCGGTTGTAGGCCCGGACCGTGCCGTCCTCCGCCGCGACCCAGACCAGATGCGGAACGGCATCGGCCAGGTCGCCGAGGCCGCTGCCCGCGTCGTCGCGAGTCGGGCGCTCGGACCGGGTCCGCGGGACGGCGGCGCGGGTCGTCAAGCCTCGAGCTTCTCCTTCATGCACGTGAATGTCTGGCCGATCATCTTGTTCGCGGTCCCCTCGATCAGCCGGGCGCCGAGGGACGCAAGGCTACCCGAGATCGCGACGTCGGCGTTCCAGTCCATCCGGGTCCCACCGGCGTCGGCGTCGCTGAGGACCATCGAGGCAGTCGCGTCGACCGCGCTCCCGGGCGCCTGGCCGTGGGCCTTGATCACGGCCCGCTCCGGCGGCTGCTGCTCGGCCATCTCCATGTTCACGACGAAGCGGGCGCTGATGAAGCCGATCCCGACCTTCGCCGTCGCCTTGAAGTGGGTGGCGTCGATGACCTCGATCGATTCGACGCCAGGCCCGCACTGGCCGACCTGCTCGGGATCGATGACGAACGCCCAGACCCGGTCACGTGGCGCGGCGATGTCGACGGTGCCCTCGAACTTCATGACGCCTCCATGGGATGCGTTCCGGGTGCCGCGAGGTAGACCGACGGCTCCTTGATGAAACGGGTCCGGCACCCGATCGAGCAGAAGGCATACACCGTTGCCTCGTGCTCGGCGAGGTGGCGGGCACGCGCCCGGTCGACCGTCATGCCGCAGACGGGATCGACCAGGACGAGGTCGTCGACGATCGGCTCGATCGGCGGGACGATGAGCGGCTGGTCCCCGCTGAGCGTCGCCGGTCCGGGCGCCGCGACGAAGTCGGCCCGGCCGCGGCGGACCTGGACGAGCTCGCCGAGGATCGACAGGGCGATCTCCTCCGCGCTCTCCGCGCCGAGGTCGAGGCCGGCCGGGGCGCGCAGCGCGGCAAGCCGGTCCTCGGCGAGGCCGGTCTCGTCGCGGAGCCACTGGCGGACGACGTTCGCCCGGGTCGGCGAGGCGACGAGGCCGACGTAGGAGGCGTTCCGGCGGAGCGCGGCCGCCAGCGCCTCTTCGTCCCACTGCCCCTGGGTCGCGACGACGATGTAGGGACTGAGGTCCGGCTCGACCCGGGTCAGGGCCGTCTCCTGGCTCACCGCGTCGGCGGTCGGGAAGTCCTCGGCGCTCGCGAACGGGTCGAACAGCGTGACCGTCCAGCCGAGCGCCGATCCGAGGGAGACGAGCGCGCCGGCGATCGGGGTCGTCCCGGCGACCCACAGGAGCGGCGCGGGGAGATGCGGTTCCACGTAGATCTCCAGGGTGCCACCGGAGTGGCAGGTCATGACGAGCTCGATGACGCCGTCGCCGCGGCGGCCCTCGGCCGGGGCGTCCTTCGAGAGCCGGAGCAATCTGGGCTGGCCGTCGGCCATGGCGTGGAGCGACTCGCGGACGACGACGGGCTGGGCGCAGCTCCCGCCGACCCAGCCCTCGATCGTGCCGTCGGGGTGGACGATGCCGCTCGCGCCGGGCCGCGCCGACGTCGGCCGGGCGACGGCCACGACGG
>DATBPR010000561.1:0-2361 GCA_036561285.1 Candidatus Limnocylindrales bacterium
CACCCGATCGCGGTGATGATCGACGACCTGTCGCCGGCCCGGCCGCAGTCCGGGTTCAGCGCGGCCTCCGTCGTCTGGCAGGCCCCAGCGGAAGGCGGGATCCCGCGCTACATGCTCGTCTTCCAGGAGAACATCCCCGGAGACGTCGGGCCGGTCCGGAGCTCGCGCTACTACTACATCGCCTGGGCGGCCGAGCTGCGGGCCGTCTACGGCCACGCCGGTGGCTCGCCGCAGGCCCTTGCCACGCTCCGCCAGAAGGGCAATGGCCAGCTCGTCTACAACATCGACGAGTTCCGCTACGGTGGCTCGTTCCGGCGGATCAAGACGCGATTCGCGCCGCACAACCTGTACACGACGGGCAAGCAGCTCCGGGCGCTCGTTGGCAAGGTCGGGGCGAAGGACAAGGCCTTGAAGTGGCCGTGGACGTTCGCCCCGGACGCGCCGCTCGAGCAGCGGCCGGTCGGCGGGCGGATCACGGTCAACTACCTCGCCAACGCGATCCGCTACGACTACGACCGGGCGACGAACACCTACCTCCGGTCGAACACGAGCGAGAAGAAGCAGATCGACGCGTCGACGAAGCAGCGGGTCGCCCCGAAGAACGTGATCGTCATGCTGATGCACTTCGGGCCGTTGAACGACGGGTCGAAGAAGCACCGTCTCGAGGCCCAGGTGATCGGCTCCGGACCGGCCTGGATCTCGACGAACGGCAAGACGATCACGGGCACCTGGAAGAAGACGGCCCTGACCTCGCCGACGCGGTTCTTCGACAAGAGCGGCAAGCCGGTGACCCTGACGGTCGGCCAGACCTTCGTCCAGGTGATGCCGTACGGCTCGAAGATGGCGTTCGTGGCCGGCAAGCCCGCACCGGCCGCCGGCGGCGTCGCCGGGTCGCCGAGCCCGTCCGTATCGCCAACGCCGAGCTGATCGCTTCGCCCGTCACCGCCCGGCGCGCCGCCGGGCCGCGATGGCGCCGCGCCGTCGGTCAGCCGCCGGCCGCGACCGCCGCGTAGATCCGCCGCGTCGCCCGGGCGACGTCGGCACCCGTCCAGGTGCGCGCCTCCGCCCGGTCGCTCGCCAGCCCGACCAGGCCGCCGTGGACCCGATCGTCGGCCCAGACCGTCGCGAGGGCCGATGCCAGGCGCTCCGGGTTGCGAGGCTCGACGAGGATCCCGGCCGTTCCGACGACCTCCGGCAGCGCTCCGACCGCCGAGGCCACCACCGGCGTCCCGCATGACAGCGCCTCGATCGCCGGCAGGCCCATCGCGTCCGAGACCGCCGGCAGGATCGCGGCTCGCGCGCCGCGGACGAGCGCGGCCGCCCGATCGTCGGGGAGGTGCGGGGCATAGGCGAGCGCGTCGCCGACGTCGACCCGGG
This sequence comes from Candidatus Limnocylindrales bacterium, assembly GCA_036561285.1. Lineage (GTDB taxonomy): Bacteria > Chloroflexota > Limnocylindria > Limnocylindrales > CSP1-4 > CF-46. Next base: position 1,378 of record DATBPR010000561.1, read on the forward strand.
CGGCGGCCCGGGCGAGGGCGGCGCGATCCGAGGGCGAGGCGTCGAGGAGGAGGACGCGCGGCGGCCACGACACGTCGTCGGGCAGGTCGGCCGGGCGCCCGCTCCGGGCGAGGAGCCCGATCGCCGCGAGCAGCGTCGAGAGATCCTGCCGGGCGTCGTACCGGCCGGAGTAGACGAGGTAGCGCTCGGGCAGCCCGAGCCGGTCGCGCTCCGCCCGGCTGTCGGTCCGGGCCCGGCTGGACCCGACGACCTTCGGCGCGGCACCGGACGGCCAGAAGGCGAATGCCGGCCGCGGGGCGAACGGGACGACGTGGATGCGCTCCCGGCGCAGGCGGAGCAGCCGGCGCGCGGCTGCCGCCGTCGCCTCGGACCCGACGATCACCGCGGCGGCCTCGCGCAGGAGCCGGCCGCGGAGCCGCTGGCCGAACCGGGTCGTGACCGTCCGCTGGTAGGACCGGGCGAGCTCCCACGGGGCGAGGTCCAGCAACGTCACGACGACCGGCAGGCCCGTCACGAGCGGGACCGAGGCCCCCACCGCGTGATAGACCGCCCCGGCCGCGCCGCCCGCCGTCGCCCGCCACGCGGCTCCGACGCTCGCTCCGCTCAGGACGAGCGGGTCGATCGTGAGGGCCGCCGAGCGCAGGAGGTGAGTCGGCGGCAGGAGCCGGCGTCCGACGATCTCGAGGTCCGGGAAGGCCACCGTCGGGTCGTCGAGGTCCGAGCGGAGCAGCAGGGCGAAGGACTCGCCCGCCAGGGGCTCCGCGTCGTACGCGGCAAGCAGGCCGCGCAGATAGGCCGCGGTGAGCGGCGAGCGATCCGGCTCCTGGATGGGCCGGGCGTCGAGGACGATCCGGACACCCGGCGGCTCGTCGAGCTCCGTGTCCACCGCGGACGAGGTCCCGGCGAGCGGCGTCGCCGGCGACGTCACTGCGGGCCGGCTCCGGGAAGGGGTCCGGCGGCCGTGGCGTCCAACGGGGTGTCCGC
>DATBPR010000562.1:0-2801 GCA_036561285.1 Candidatus Limnocylindrales bacterium
CCGCACCCTCGAGCCATGGCACGGCCTCGTCGAGGATCGACGCGTCGCCGGTCGCGTCGCGATAGCGGTGCACGACGTACGGCAGCCACAGGCGGTCGTCGGAGATGCGCGTCCGGACACCCGCGCCGGATGGCGGATGCCACCAGTGCTGGACGTCGCCCTCGACGAACTGCCGCGCCGCCGCCGTGACGATCTGGGCTCGTGCGATGGCCGGATCCGTGGGAAGCAGCGCCAGCACGTCCTGGAGCTGATCGCGGAACCCGAACGCGCCGCCGGCCTGGTAGAAGGCCGTGCGGCCCCACACCCGGCAGGCGAGCGTCTGGTAGAGGAGCCAGCGGTTGACGAGGACGTCCATCGATCGATCGGGCGTCCGCACCTGGATCGCTCCGGTGACGTCAGCCCAGTGGCGGTCGACCTCGCGACGAGCCGTCTCGAGATCGAGCGACCGGCCGCGCAGGACGAGCTCGGCGGCAGCGGCCTCGTCGACGGCCTCGCCGAGCAGGACGACGACCTCGGCGCGTGCGCCGGGTGCGAGCTCGACCGTCGTCTGGAGCGCGCCGCACGGGTCGAGCCCGGCACCGGCCCGGCCCTGGAGGCGATGATCGCCGTCGAGTCCCGCCGGCCGGTCCGGGCCGCCGTTCCGACCGAGGAACTCCGTCCGATCGGCCGTCCAGCTCGTCTGCCGTCCGCGCAGATCCAGGACGCCGACATGCCCCGCGAACTCGGTGTTCCACGGGTCGCGGGCCAGCAGCGCACCGGTCGCCGGCTCCACGCTGGTGACGATGCGATGGGCGCCGGCGGCCCGGGACACGCCGAGGACCCATTCGACGTAGGCGGTGACGGACAGCCGCCTGGAACGGCTCGAGCGGTTCTCAATCGTCAGCCTCGAGACCTTCAGGCGGTCGTGGAGCGGGACGAACTGGACGAGATCGAGGCCGATCCCGTCGTGCTCGTGTTCGAACCGGCTGTAGCCGGGGCCGTGGTGGACCACGTAGGTCGACCCCTCCAGGTGGACGGGGTGCGGACCGGGGCTCCAGACCTCGCCGCTCTCGACGTCGCGGACGTAGATCGCCTCGCCGACGGGGTCCCCGACGGGATCGTTGGACCACGGCGTGAGCTGGTTCTCGCGGCTGTTGCCGGCCCAGGTGTAGCCGCCGCCCGACTCGGTCACGAGGAAGCCGAACTCGGGGTTCGCGATCACGTTCGACCACGGCGCGGGCGTCGCCTGGCCCGGACCCAGGACGACGACGTATTCGCGGCCGTCCTCGGCGAACCCGCCGAGGCCGTTGAAGAACTCCAGGTCCGATCCGGTGGCCGGCGACGCCTCGGCCTGGCTGCCGCGCCGGGGAGACGCCGGCGCGGGCTCCCGGGGAGCAGCTCGGTCGACCCGGATCACCTGATCGGCGAGCGTGCCGCGGCGGCCGACGACGACCACCCGGGCGACGGCTTCGATGAGGGTCCGGTCCTCGGGCGAGAGCTGCTCGGCCTGGAGCAGGTGGACGCCGCCGGGAGTGGCGTGGCCGTCCTGGACGAGCCGGGACTGGCTCGTGCGCACGAGAGCCTCCAGCTGCGCCGCGAAGTCGTGGGCGTACGTGGCCCCGTGCTCGTTGAGGATCACGAGATCGACGGGCAGCAGCTTCAGCCGCCAGTACTCGTGGGCCCGCAGGAGCTGCCGAACGATGTCGAAGTCCTCGGCTTCGGACACCCGGACGACGACGATCGGAAGATCGCCGGAGATCCCGTGGGCCCACAGCCCCGGGGCGCCGCGCCGGTTCCGGGCCATGCGCTCCGAGGGCGGTCGCAGCGACGGGTCCGAGTACACGATCCGGTTCGCGATCCGCTGGAAGAGGTGGGCCTCGTCGGACTCGATGCCGAGGTGATGCAGCTGGACCTGGGCCTGCGTCCAGGCGAGCGTGGCCGCCCGCTGGAACGCGCCCGGCTCGCGGAACTTGTCGATGAGGTCGAGGACCTCCTCACGCGACCCGGCGACGACCGTCGAGAACGTCGCGTGGACCGTCGACCCCGGGGCGAGCCGGAGGCGGCAGCGGAGGCTGAAGATCGGATCGAGCACCGCACCCACGGTGTTCGAGAGCGGCCGGCCGTCGTGGATCGAGATCGCCGTCCGGACCGACCGGCCGCGGCCGACGAAGCGGGCCCGGTCGGTCTCGTACTCGATCACGCCCGTCGCGCCGTCCTCGACCGCCAGGACGTGGCCGGCCCAGAGCGAGGGATCGGTCGGCGACCGCTGTCGGCGCGTCGCCAGGAGGGCTCCGACGTCGGCGACGAACTCCGACTCCACGAAGAGGTTCTGGAAGGCGGGATGGGCGATGTCGGCAGCCTGGGAGGCAAGCGCGATCTCCGCGTAGGAGGTCAGATCGACCTCACGGACGCGTGACCCGAGGTTCGCGACGGTCACCCGCCGGAGCTCGGCGTCGTGCTCGGCTGACACCACGACGTTGAGGCCCGTGGCGATCGAGCCGTCCCGTCGGGCGAGCTCGACGTGGTCCTCCGAGTAGGTGACCTCGTAGCGATCGGCCTCGGTGCCGCTGGGCTGATGGCCGGCCGACCAGACGGCTCCGCTCTCCGTGTCCCGCACGAACAGGTAGCTGCCCCACGAATCCGTGGTCGCGTCCTCGCGCCAGCGCGTGACCGCGATGTCGCCCCAGCGGCTGTACCCGGAGCCCGCGGCGGTCATCAGCACGGCGTACCGGCCGTTCGAGAGCAGGTGCGTCCGGGGTATCGCGTCGTGGGGCGAGGTGAACCTGCGGATCGCGGGCGGGACGAGGTCGCGGACGTCGGCC
>DATBPR010000563.1:0-3259 GCA_036561285.1 Candidatus Limnocylindrales bacterium
CAGGTCGACGATCGGCTCGCCGGTGTCATCGGGTGCCTCCTCGGTGGCGCCCGGGGCGTCGCCGACGCGCGTCTCCTCGATGTCCGCGCCCATCGTCCTGAGCAGGTCGATCACGGCACGCCGCGTCGGGTTCGCGCCGACGCCTCGAAGCGTCAGGTCCGCGTCCGGGTGGATGGCCGCCGCGACGAGCCAGAACGCGGCCGCCGACACGTCGCCGGGAACGCGCTCGTCGATCGCCTGCACCGCCCGACCTCCCTCGATCGTGATCGCCACCGATCCCTCCGCCCGGCCCGACGCGTCGTCGTCCAGTCGCTCCGTCCGCACCGCGATCCCTCGCGCGCGAAGCATCCGCTCCGTGTGGTCGCGGGTCGCGACCGCCTCGCGCACCGTCGTCGAACCGTCGGCCCGGAGCCCCGCGAGCAGGATCGCCGACTTGACCTGGGCGCTCGGGACGGGGGTCCGGCGGTCGACCGCAGCGAGCGGATGACGACCGACGATGATCAGTGGCGGGAGGGTGTCGTCGGCCTGGCCCTGGACGCTCGCACCCATCGCCCGAAGCGGTTCGATGATACGAGCCACCGGGCGGCCCCGCAATGAATGGTCCCCGTCGAGGACGGACCTGAACGGCAGGCCGGCGAGGATCCCGGCGAACAGCCGCAGGCTCGTCCCGGAGTTGCCGCAGTCGAGGTCCGCCGCCGGCTCGCGGAGCCCGTCGACGCCCGGCGAGACCACCAGGTAGTCGACCGTCGCCGCGGCGACCCGGGCGCCCCCATCGTGACCGCCGCCGCCGATCCGCGCGATCGTCGCCCCCAGGGCCCGGCAGACGCCGGCGGTCGATCGAACGTCCGCCCCGTCCCCTGTGCCCGTGATCCGGCTCTCGCCCGCCGCCAGCGTCGCCAGCATCAGCGCCCGGTGGCTGATCGACTTGTCGCCGGGCAGGCGCAGCTCGCCACGCAGCCGCGCCGCGCGGTCGACCACCGCCGCGTCCGTCGTCGATGGCGACATGGTCGTCATCAATGCCGCCCGAGCCCGCCGCCGCCGACGGACGCCGGCTCGCCCGCGATCGGCGCGCTCCGCTGGCCGCGGACCTGCTCGTGGACGGGGACGAGCTGGGCCATCATCGAGCGGAACTGGTCGAACGTGAGCTGCTGCTCCGCATCGGAGAGGGCCCGGTCCGGGTCGGGGTGGACCTCGACCATCACCCCGTCCGCGCCCACCGCGACGGCGCCGATCGCCAGTGGCGCGACGAGCCAGCGCTTCCCGGTCGCGTGACTCGGGTCGACGATGACCGGCAGATGGGTCAGCTGGCGGAGCAGCGGCACGGCGGCCAGGTCCAGCGTGTTCCGGGTGTACGTCTCGAAGGTCCGGATCCCGCGCTCGCACAAGATCACGTTCGGGTTGCCGGAGCTGACGATGTACTCGGCGGCCATCAGCCACTCCTCGACGGTTGCGCTGAAGCCGCGCTTCAGCATCACCGGCCGGGCAACCCGGCCGACGGCCATCAGGAGCGAGAAGTTCTGCATGTTCCGGGTGCCGACCTGGAGGATGTCGGCGTACTCGGCGACGATGTCGACCTGGTTCGGCTCCATCACCTCGGTGATGACCGGTAGGCCGGTCCGCTCGCGCGCCTCGGCGAGGTCCCGGAGCGCCTCGACGCCGAGGCCCTGGAAGCTGTAGGGAGACGTCCGCGGCTTGAACGCGCCGCCGCGGAGGATCGTCGCGCCCGCGTCCCGGACCGCGTCCGCGGTCTCGAACAGCTGGGTCCGGCTCTCGACCGAGCAGGGCCCGGCCATGATCGTGAGCGAGCCATCGCCGACGACTGCGTCGAGGACCCGGATCACGGTGTCCTCCGGATGGAACTCGCGCGAGGTCAGCTTGAACGGGCGCGTGATGGGCGTGACGGCCTCGACACCGGGCAGCCCGCCGAGCCGGGCAATCAGGTCCGCCCGGCGCGAGCCGATCTCGCCGATGACCGCGATCACGGTCCGCTCGGCTCCGGCATGGTCGTACGGCGTCAGGCCCTCGCCGAGGATGGCGCTCTTCACGCCAAGGATCTCGGCCTCGCCCGCCGCCCGGGCCATCACGACGAACATCGCTGCTCCGCGTCCTCCCTGGTCAAACAAAAAAGCAGAGGTCGCGACCTCTGCTTGCTCCCGGCACGACCCGCGATCCCGGGCCTAGGCTCCGAGGTCGGTCATGCCGGGCGTGGAAAGTAGAAGGCTGTGCTCATCTGCGTGCTCCGGACGGTACGGCTGCCACGCGGACGTGTCAACGACGGAAGTCCGTGATCCAGGATCCTGCGCATGCCGCCTGCTGGCCGGCGCACGGCCGACGACAACGGACGCCCGGCCGAGGGTTTCGTGCTGGAGCACCTCCGGGCGATGAATGTGGTCGAGCGACGTTGGTTCGGGCGCTTTCAGGAGGCGATCCGGTCGAGCCCACCGTCACTGACGTTCCCCATCGACACCGAGATCCCGGAGGCGCTGCTCAAGGCGGAAGCAGGGGTTGCGCCGGGACATCCAGCGCGTTCGCGACGAGTTCTGCACCGCGCGCGCCGCCCAGAGGGCGCTGCGACCCGGGCTCACCGACCCTCCGACCTTCGATCCGGCAACGACGTCCGTCGGGAAGGTCATCGCAGATCGCGACGGTGGAGTGCGGGCCCAGACGACCGAAGGCACCTTGGCGACGCCGCACGTCTATACGCTGGTCATCATCGATGGCTCGTGGAGGATCGACGACCGAGTCTCCAGCCCAGGCCGAGGGGTTCGCTCCTTCAGCTCGCTCTGACGGGCGTCGACCGGATCGACGGCGACCGAGTCGAATTGCTCGTCAGGGCCGCCTCGGCGGAAGACCGGCACGGCCCATGATCTCCTCGACGACCGCGGTCTTCGCGTCGGCGTAGTTCTGGACGAACTCCCAGTCCCGGGTCGCGAGGTCGCGCTTCGTGTCCTCGTACCGCTGCCGGTCGTCGTCGTGGGCGCGCAGCCAGTCGCGGAACCCGACCATCCGCTCCAGCTCCACGCAGCCGGCCGAGAACACGTGGAGGTTGATGTTCGTGTCCGGCCCCTTGAGCACGCGATGGTCGTACCAGTCGGGCTCGTTCTCGCGGATCCGGAGCACGTAGCCGGCCGCTTCCAGGTCGGGGATCCAGGCCGCCTCATCGGTGACGTTCGCGACGATCATCGTGATGTCGACGATGGGCTTGGCCGCGAGCCCCGCCACGGATGTCGAGCCGGTGTGCTCGATCGCGAGCACCCGG
>DATBPR010000564.1:0-14106 GCA_036561285.1 Candidatus Limnocylindrales bacterium
CCTCCTGCGGACGATTGACCCGCCGAGTCTACGCTCGCCGGCCTCTCCGGCGGCGGCAACCGACTCGCTCGGTGCGCCTGGCCATCCAGTCATGGGAGGACTCTTTGCCCAGATCTGCGGGCCGATTCCGGGCTCGATCGCTGGTCCCGGCCGATGGGCCCCGGCGTCGCCGAGCGCGGAGGCGCTCGATGTTCACGGCATGGAGCCTGTCCGGAAGGCGACTGACGGGGACGATCGGCTCGACGAGTCCCGGGTGCCTGCTTGGACACCTCCGCCCGGACCAATGCCGGTCCCTCACGCGAATGGGTGATGGCGTGCGGCAGGCCGGCTGCTAGCCTCCCGCCCGATGTCCGTCCACCGCGATCGATCCCGCGTCCACGAGGCCCGCGTCGCGGGGCTGGCGATCACGCTCAGTGCCGCTGCCCTGATCCTGGTCCTCGTCTACGTCGTGGGCGGCTACGCGACCCGGGTCGTCATCGAGGTCGTCGACGCGGCCTCGCCGGCCGCGCTCACGGTGGCGGCGTCAGCGGCTCCCTGACCTCGCGCCGCGCCTCGCGGACGATCCGGACGAACTCCCGGAGATGGGCGAGCGGCCGGATGTGGGACGGCTCGCCGGCGTAGATCGTCCGGATCGGTACCCAGGCCAAGGTGCCGCCCATCCGGATGCAGGTCGTGATCTGCTCGACCTCGAACGCGAAGCCGTGCTCGTCGCTCGCGAGGGTCGCCTCGGCGAGACCCCGGGAGACGAGCCGGTAGCCGGACTGGTTGTCGGGGATCGGCCGGCCGACCGCCCACGAGAAGGCGATCCGGCCGAGCTCGTTCGACAGGCGCCGGACCGGCGGCATCGCCCGGAAGTTGCGGCTGCCGATCACGAGATCGGGCGGCGGATCGGCGCCTCCCTCCTCCAGGAACCGCGGGATCTCGCGCGGGTCGTGCTGGCCGTCGGCATCGAGCGTCAGGATCGCGGTCGCCCCGTCGTCGATCGCCCGTCGGAAGCCGGCCCGGAGCGCGGCGCCCTTGCCCTGGTTCGGCCGTTGCTCGACGACGGTTGCACCGGCCTCCCGGGCGATGTCGGCGGTCCCGTCCGAAGACCCATCGTCGACGACGATCACGGGCAGGTGCTCTCGCGCTCCGGCGATCACCGCTCCGATCCGGGGCGCCTCGTTGTAGCCCGGGATGAGCGCGACGATCACCAGAGCGCGACGCCGGGCTCGGCTCCCGCGGCGACGGTCTCGACCCGACCGACGACCCAGTGCTCGACGCCGGCGTCGGCGAGGGCGCGGCGCACGTCGGCGACCCGCTCCGGGGCGATCGCGGCCAGCAGGCCACCGGACGTCTGCGGGTCGTGCGCGAGGACGGCGCGCTCGGGTGAGACGTCGCCGCCGAGCTCAAGTGCGGGCCCGACGTAGCGGCGGTTGTGCGCCGCGCCACCCGTCTCGACACCGGCCGCGCCCAGCTCCAGCGCGCCGGGCAGCGCCGGCAACGCGGCGGCGTCGAACACGAACCGCGTCCCGGACGCGCGGGCCATCTCGAGGCCGTGGCCGAGCAGGCCGAACCCGGTGACGTCGGTCGCGCCGCGGACCCCGGACGCGACGAGCACTTCCGAGGAAACCCGGTTGAGCGTCCGCATCTGGGCGATCGCGCCATCCAGATCGTCCGGCGACACCTTGCCCTGGCGGCTTCCGCTCACCAGCAGGCCGGTCCCGAGCGGCTTCGTCAGGACCAGCGTGTCGCCGGGCGTCGCCCCGCCCTTGCGGAGCAGCTTGTCCGGATGGGCGGCCCCGATCACCGCCAGCCCGTACTTGGGCTCGGGGTCGCGGATGGTGTGCCCGCCGGCGAGCGTTCCCCCGGCTTCGCGGACCTTGTCGGCGGCCCCGTCGAACACGGCCGCGAGCACGTCGCGAGGCAGCTCCTCGGGGAACGCCGCGATGGACAACGCGAACAGGACCCGGCCGCCCATCGCGAACACGTCGCTCAGCGCGTTCGCGGCGGCAATGGACCCGAACGTGCGCGCGTCGTCGACCAGCGGCGGGAAGAAGTCGAGCGTGCCGATGATCGCGAGGTCGTCGCTGATCCGCCAGGCGGCCGCGTCGTCTGCCTGCGCGAGGCCGGCGATCAGCTCGTCCGGCGCCGCCTGGGCGCCGAGCCCCGACAGGGCGTCGGCCAGCAGGTCCGCGCCGAGCTTCGCCGCGCAGCCACCGCAGTCGGTCAGCTCGGTCAGGCGGATCGGGGGCAACGCCAGCTCGGTCATCGGCCGATTCTAGGTGGCGCCGGCGCCGACGCCCGACCGTCGTTCCGGCATCACGCGGGCACGAGCTCGATCTCCACGTCCGGATCCGGGTCCGTCCGTGGCAGGAAGCGGAAGGCGAGGAGCAGGGCGATCAGCCCGACAAGCGACGTCCAGCGAGCCGCGGCGTCGAACCCGCCGAGGGCCAGCACCTGCCCGGTCACGATCGGGCCGAAGACTCCGCCCAGGTTCAGGGCGCTCGCGTTGAAGGCCAGCATCGTTCCCCGGATCCGGCCGTTGAGCGCTGCCACGATCGTCTGCTGGCCGGGCAGCCCGAACCACGTCCCGAACGCCCAGAACGCGAAGACGACGAGCGCCAGCGGCAGAGCGATCGTCGTCGTCGGCAGGAGGAACGTGCAGACGACCATGGCGCCGATCCCGAACATGACCGTGCGCCGGGCGCCGACGACGGCCAGGAACCTGGCGCTCAGCCGGCTGGCGAAGACGCCGACGAGGCCGACGACGAGGTAGGCCAGGCCTGCCTGGGTCGTCGACAGCCCGAAACCCTGGTGGAAGAACTCGCCCAGGTAGATGAACAGGCCCATGGAGGCAGCGAACCAGAAGAACGTCACCGACAGGACAGCGAGGGCGTGGCGGTCGCCGAGCACGGTTCGATAGGCGTCGAGGTAGCCGGTCAGCTCGGCCGCGGGCCGGACCGGCGCCTCGGGCAGACGCCGGATCAGCAGCGCCGCGACGATCGCGACCAGCAGGACGAATGCAAACGAAGCGTGCCAGCCCCAGAACCCCGCAACGAGCGCCCCGATCGGCAGGCCGATGAGGTTCGCGAGCGGGAAGGCGGAGACCGCGATGCCCATCGCCCGGGCCCGCTCGGCCGGCGACGGAAGGTCGGAGGCGTAGGCGAACGCCGCCGGCATGAGGATGGCCGCGCCGAGCCCGTTGATGACCCGGGCGAGGAGGAGCAGCGGCAGGGTCGGAGCGACGACGCAAGCGGCGGCCGCGACCGAGAAGATCGTCAGCCCGAGCAGCATCGCCGCGCGCCGCCCGCGCCGGTCGGAGAACGGCCCGAAGATCGGCGAGAAGATGGCGGTCGGCAGGTTGTAGGCGGAGGCGAGGAGGCCGACGGCCGCAATCGGCTCGTGGAGGTCGTCGGCGATCGCGGGCAGGACCGCGGCGACGATGTACGAGTCGAGGCCGACCGCGAACACGGCGATCGTGAGGGCGAGGGTGACGGGCACCGGGACACGGTAACGGACGTCGCCCGCGATCCCAGGGCGTCCTCGAAAGTCGTTCGCGCATTCCCGCGTTCTGCGATCCTCGCCGCGGGCGGTTCAGGGGAAGGCGCCGGCGAGCACCGGAGCGAGCGGGCTCGGACGCCCGTGAGCGAGGAGCGCAGCCGGCAACGCAGCCATGGGCCGCCGGCGGGGACAGCCGACGACTTGGCTACGATGCACTGGGAGCGGAGGGGCCCCGGTGGGTTCCACGGTCTTCAACACCGGTGACGCTGCGCTCGGCGCGGCGTGGTGGGTTCGACTCCCATGCGCTCCCGCCACATTCGAGGCCATTCGATCGGACCCGAAGGGAGCTGGCTACGGACGGGGCTCCGGTGGCGCCGGCGCAACGGCGCCCGGGTCCTGCGCCCTGAGCATCCCTTCGATCGTGGCCAGCCGGGCGACCACGTCGTCAAGCTGCCCGCGCAGGGTTGCGGCCGAATCGCGCTCCTCTGCCTCGAGGTCGGCCCGCCGGCGGCGCTGAGCGGCCTCGACAAAGGTGGACGTGATCGAAGCCGTCAGGATCGCGATCAGCGCGACCGCCACGATCATCACCGCGGCCCCGACCAGGCGCCCGGTCCCTGCGGTCGGAACCTTGTCGCCGTAGCCAACCGTCGTGACCGTCTGGAGCGTGTACCAGAGCGCGCCGCCCAGGTCCGGGAAGTCCTGTGAATCGAACACCCAGACGATGACCCCACCGACGAGCACGATGCCCACGGTGAAGATGATCATCACGTAGGCGGTGTTCCTGATCGAGGCTGGGTCCGCCGCGAATCGCTCCCTCGCGTGTTGGAGCGGCCCCGTTCGTTTCATCCCTCGAAGCCTATCCAGCCGCGCAACCGATCGGATCGCCCGCGCGCTCCCCTGCGCTCCCGCCAGGCCCATCGCACAGATCGGGCGGTGCCCGCGGCTCGCGGACGCATACAGTTGGCACATGAGCCGTCTCGTCGCGTTCTACCGGACGCAGGTCCGCATCCTCTGGGAATGGCGGGGTGGCCGTCGCGCCCTCGTCAAGCGACTGGTCATCACGCTGCTCGTGTCGACCGTCTCGCTGATCGTGACCGCCGGCATCCTCCCGGGCGTCACGATCGGTCGCTTCCTGGACGCCGTCGTCGCGGTGATCCTGATGGCCCTCTTCAACGCGATCGTGCGGCCGGTTCTGCTGACCCTGGTCGCCCCCCGCTCGCTCGTGCTGCTCGGGATCCTCGTCATCGTCCTGCAGATCGTGACGTTCCTCGTCATCGCGCCGCTCGCGAACGGCGTTCACGTCGACGGCATCCTGACTGCCCTGATCGCGTCGCTCGTCTACGCCGCGGTGAACACCGCGCTGACCTCGATCCTCGGCGTCGACCGGGACGGCTCGTTCTTCGGCCTCCTCGTCTCGAACCTGCTTGCGACGCGGGACATCGAGGATTCCGACAAGCCGGGACTGGTGATCATCCAGATCGACGGGCTGGCCCACCCGATCCTGGCCGGCCGGATCCGGGCCGGGTCGGTCAACACCATGGCGAGCTGGGTCCGGAGCGGAACCCACCAGCTGTCCCGCTGGGAGGCGATCCTCCCGTCGATGACCTCGGCCAGCCAGGCCGGCATCCTGCACGGCACGAACGACGGGATCCCGGCTTTCCGCTGGTACGAGCGCGACCGCCAGAAGCTGATGGTGTCGAGCAATCCGGACGACGCGGCCGAGATCGTCCGGCGTCTCTCGAACGGCGAGGGGCTGCTCTCGAACGACGGCGTGAGCATCTGCAACCTGATGACCGGTGATGCGACCCGGGCCTACGTGACGACTGCGGCGATCAAGGACGAGTCGCAGGGCATCGGCGACAGCAAGGCGTTCCTCGGGTTCTTCTTCAGCCCGACCGGCTATCTCCGCTCCATCACGATGTTCATGGCCGAGTTCCTGAAGGAGCGCTACCAGGCCCGGCGGACCGTCCGGTCCGGCGTGGTCCCGCAGATGCACCGGGGCGCGAAGTACGCCGGGATGCGCGCGGCGAGCAACGTCCTCCTCCGTGACGTGAACACCTCGCTGATCATCGAGGAGATGTACCGCGGGGCGAACGTCATCTACGCCGACTTCACCGACTACGACGAGCTCGCCCATCACTGCGGGCCCGAGCGGGTCGAATCGTTCGAGGCGCTCGATGGCGTCGATCGCGCGATCGGCACTCTCTTCAAGGCCGTGGACGACGCACCGAGACCCTACAAGTTCGTGATCCTGTCCGACCACGGGCAGAGCCTCGGGGCGACGTTCAAACAGCGCTACGGCCAGAGCCTCGGCGCGGTCGTCCGCGACCTCATGAGCGGGCGCGCGACGCTCATCCAGGCGAAGACCGCCGGCGAGGGCTCGACCTTCGTGAACTCGATGCTGTCGGAGATCACCCGCAGCAAGGGGGTCGGCCCGACTGTCGCCCGGGCGGCGCTCGCGAACCAGACCACCGCCGACGGCGTCGTCGACCTCGACCACGAGGAGGTTCCGCCGCCGGCCGACGAGTCGACCATCGCGGTCGTGGGCTCGGGCAACCTCGGCCTCGTCTGGTTCACCGGTCACGATCACCGGCTGACGTACGAGGAGCTCGAAGGCCTCCACCCGAAGCTCGTGGAGACGCTCGCGGCGCATCCCGGCGTCGGCCTGCTGATGGTCCGCTCGTCGGAGCACGGCGCGGTCGTGCTGGGGCCGCGCGGCGCCCGCTACCTCGACGAGGACCGGGTGGAGGGCGAGGACCCGACGACGATCTTCGGCCCGCACACGGTGATGAGCCTCGAGCGAGAGGATGCGATGCAGCACGCGCCGGACCTGCTGCTGCTGAGCCAGTACGACCCGGGGATGGGCGAGGTCGCGGCCTTCGAGGAGCTCATCGGCTCGCACGGGGGTCTCGGTGGCTTCCAGACCGAGCCGTTCATCCTCCATCCGGCGGAGTGGGAGCTCGACGAGCCGGTGCCGCTCGGTGCGCCGGCCATCTACCGGAACCTCCGGCGATGGCTGTCGTCGATCGGGATCGAGCTCGGAAAGCCGCCTGCGGCCGAGGCCGTCCCGGCGGATGCCGTTGCCGCGCCGGCGGTCGCCGAGGCCTCCTGACCGGGGCACCTCGTCGCGGATGGCCAGGGTCCACGTGCGCTCCGGTCAGGAGGTCCGCTTGACGGCACCGACCCAGGCTCGCCCCCCGAGCGTCGACCGGGTGCTGGGACTCCTCGCCGCCGAGGGGGCCGAGGTCTCCGAGCGCGACGCGGTCGTCGCGCTCGTCCGCGACGTCCTCGCCGAGGAGCGGCGACGGCTCGCGGCCGGCGCGCCGCCGACGCCCGACGCGGATCTCGCCGTCGCCGTGGTCGACCGGCTCGGGGAGCTTGGCGACGAGACCCTGACGATGCCGCCCCACGTGGTCAACGCGACGGGCGTGATCCTCCACACGAACCTCGGGCGGGCTCCGTGGCCGCGCGCCGCGCGCGTCGCCGCGGTCGCGGCCGCTCGCTCGTACGGCTACCTGGAGCTCGACGAGGCGACCGGGCGCCGGGGTCGACGCTTCCACGTCGCCGAGGACCATCTCCGGGAGCTGACCGGCGCCGAGGATGCGCTGGTCGTGACGAACAACGCCGCCGCCCTGGCCCTGGCGGTCGGGCTGGCGGGACGGCGCGGCGCGGTGGTCGTGTCCCGCGGCGAGCTCGTGGAGATCGGCGGCGGCGTCCGGATCCCCGACGTCATCGGCCGGGCCGGGGTCCGCCTCTTCGAGGTCGGCACGACGAACCGGACGCGGGCCGCGGACTTCGAGGCGCCCCTGGCCGAGCGTCGTGCCTCCGTCGTGCTCCGGGTCCACCCGTCGAACTTCGCCGTCAGCGGGTTCACCGAGACCGCGGACCTCGCGGAGGTCGCCGCGATCGCACACCGCCACGGCGCCATCGTCCTCGACGACCTCGGGTCCGGCGCGCTGCTCGACACGGCCGTGTTCGGGCTCTCCCACGAGCCGATGCCCGCCGAGCGGCTGGCGGCCGGCGCGGACGTCGTCCTGTTCAGCGGCGACAAGCTCGTCGGCGGACCGCAGGCGGGGCTGATCGTCGGCCGGGCCGATCTCGTCGCGCGGCTGCGGCGCGATCCGCTTGCCCGGGCGGTCCGTCCCGACAAGGCGATCCTCGCCGGCGTGGCGGCGACGCTCGCGATCTACCGGGCAGGCCGTGCCGCGCTCGACATCCCCGTCTGGCAGCTGATGGGGCGCGACATCGACGAGCTGCGACGTCGGGCCGCGTGGGTCCGGGATCTTGCGGCCATGGATGCGGCTCATGTCGTCGAGCTGGACTCGACGGTCGGTGGCGGGTCGCTGCCGGGCCAGACGCTCGCGTCCGTGGGTGTGGCCGTGCGTGTCGCCTCGTCGACCCGTGCCCTCGCCCGGCTGCGGTCCGGGCCGGATCGCGTGCTTGCCCGGATCGTGGACGACGAGGTCGCCTTCGACCTCCGGACGGTCGAGCCGTTCGAGGACGGGCTGGTCGCCCGCCGGATCGGCGAGCTCGCCGCGGGACGATGACCGTCGTCATCGGCACGGCCGGCCACATCGACCACGGCAAGACGACGCTGCTCCGGGCCCTGACCGGCATCGACGCCGATCGGCTGCCGGAGGAGCGGTCGCGCGGGATGACGATCGACGTCGGGTATGCCCACCTCTCGCTCGACGACGGCACCGAGCTCGACTTCGTCGACGTGCCCGGCCACGACCGGCTGGTCGGGAACATGCTCGTCGGGGCCGGCGAGATCGACGCGGCGCTGGTCGTGGTCGCGGCCGACGACGGGCCGAGGGCCCAGACGATCGAGCATCTCCAGCTGCTCGACGGGCTCGGGATCGCCGATGGCATCGCGGTCGTGACGAAGACGGATGCGGTCGAGGAGGGGCGGGTCGACGAGGTGGCGGCCGCGGTCAGGGCGCTCGTCGATGCCACGACGCTCCGCAGCGCGCCGGTCCTCGCGGTCAGCGCACGGTCCGGCCGGGGCCTGGCCGAGCTCCGGGCGGCCCTGATCGGGCTGCGCGAACGTGTCGCCGAGCGCACCGGTCCCGGCCGCGAGCTCCCCGTCCGTTTCGCGATCGATCGGGTCTTCTCGATCCGCGGACGGGGCACGGTCGTGACGGGCTCACTCCGCGGCGGCGACCTGGCGCCCGGCGAGATCCTGCGCGTCGTGCCGGCCCGGCCGGGGACGACGATCCGTGTCCGCGAGCTCCAGGTCCACGGCCGGACGGTCGAACGGGCCGGGCCCGGGCGTGTGGCGATCAATGTCGCCGGGGGCGACGCCGTCCCCCGGGTGGAGCGCGGTGTGGTCCTCACGACGGACCCGTCCGTGACCGCGACGGACCGGATCCTGGTCTCCCTCCACGCTGTGCCGTCGCTGCCCGGGGGCGGGCTTGCGAGGATGGTGCCCGCGGATCGGACCCGGTTGGCCGTCCACGCCGGGACCGCGCACGTCCAGGGCGTCCTCGCCCGCAGCGGCCGAGACGGCGTGGAGCTGCCCGACGGATCCGCGATCGCGATCGTCCGGCTCGCCGCCCCGATCGCCCTCGCCCCCGGCGATCGCATCGCGCTGCGGCGACCGTCGCCCGGGGAGGCCCTCGGAGGTGGCCGCGTGCTGGACACGCATCCGCCACGCGGCGTCGCGCGACGACGGACGACGCCGGAGCGGCTCGCCGCGCTGGCCGCAACCGCACCTGGGACCGACGCCTGGGCGGCCGCTCGCCGGGCGCTTCACGGCGCCGTCGCCGATCCCGTGCCGGGCCTCGCGGACGATGTCGCTGCGGCAACCGGTACCGCGATGCTCGACGCCGTTCGCGCGGCCGACGGCGACGCTCCCCGACGCACGGAGGTCGTCCGGGCCGGCGTTCGCGAGCTCCGCCGACAGGTCGGCCGGCTCGATGCCGAGAGCGGACCGCGACGGACGGCTCCGGGCCTCGTCGAGGCGCGCCTCGAAGCGCTCGTCGCGACCGGGGCGCTCGTTCGCCAGGGCGATCGACTGCGGCTGCCGGGGACGGCAGCGGCCGAGCCATCCGCCGCGGAGCTCGCGGCGATGGACCGCCTCGTCGAGCTGCTGACGCCGGTCGCCCCGCCGTCGCTTTCGGACGCGGCTCGCGCCGCTGGCTGCGATGCGACCGGCGTGCGAGCCCTCGAGCGGGCGAACCGGATCGTCCGCCTGGACGACGACCTTGCGTGGGCGTTCGCGACGTACCGCGACCTCGCCGGGAGAGCCCTCGCGATGGCGGGCGTCGCGCCGCTGACGCCGGCTGCCTACCGCGACGCGACCGGCACGAGCCGCAAGTACGTGATGGCGATTCTCGAGGACCTCGACCGGCGGGCGATCCTCCGCCGGACGCCCGAGGGCCACGTGCCCGGGCCGCGCGCGCCGCAGGCCGCGACCGCGACGGGGACCGGATCGACGTGACGTCGGAGGGCCGTGGTCGCGGCTACGGGTCGGTGACCGGGGTTGGGGCGGTGACCGGGATCGTCCTGGCCGGCGGGCGCTCGAGCCGGTTCGGGTCCGACAAGCTCGCCGCGGAGGTCGCCGGCGGGCTGACGCTCCTCGAGGCGTCCGTCCTCGGCATCGCTCCCCTGGTGACCGAGGTGATCGTCGTCCTGACGCCCGGCGACGATCGGCGCTTGCCGATGGCCGGCGTGCCCGTTCGCCGTGTCGCCGATCCGGAGTCGTTCGAGGGGCCGCTCGTCGGGCTGCGCGCGGGGTTGGATGCCGCGACAGAGCCGATCGTCCTCGCGGTCGGGGGCGACATGCCCGCGATGCGGGCTCCGGTCCTCGCCGCCCTCCTCCGCGCCCTGCTCGCCGCCGACGCCTCGGTCGGCGCGGCCGTCCTTGCGACGCGCGGGCGCCTCGTCCCGTTGCCGGCCGCGCTCCGCACCGGGCGAGCGAGCGACGAGGTCGGGCGGCTCGTGGACGACGGCGAACGGCGCCTCCGGTCGGTCTTCAGCCGCCTGCCGACCCGCGTCCTCGAGGACGTCGAGTGGCGCCCGCTCGATCCCGAGGGCGACACCCTCCGCGACGTGGACCGGGCGGAGGACCTCTGACCCGACGGGCTTGCGGCCGCGCCGGCCGGAGAAACGCCGAACGCGTCCGCCGGAGGACGGACGCGTTCGTCAGGGAGGAGGAAGCGAGGAGCCGGGATCAGCTCCGGAAGGGATAGTCGGTGAGCTTCGGAACCGCGGCCGAGCGGTCGGCGGGGCCGGTGAGGATCGACCAGACGCCGTTCAGGGCGCTGGCGAACCGGTTGACGCGGTGCGAGTCCTGGCCGCTCTTCGCGAGGCGCTGCGCGGCGGACTCCGCCAGAAGGTCGTCGATGTGGGCTGCGACGACGATCGAGGTGATCGGAAACACGTCTGATCTCCTTTCCGATCCCGTCTCTCGGGATCACGACGAGATCATGGCTCCCGGCCACTCGTGGACCCACCGTCGGCCGTGGTCAACGCGCCTACGTCATTCGACGGAGCGCCGTCGCGTCGTCCGGCCGCTCTCGCCGGGTGCCGGCCGGCCCCAGGCGCCGGCCTCCGATCAGCCGATCGCCGGGTCCTCGAAGACGACCGCGCCGCCGACGGTCGTGAGCACGACCTTGGCATCGCCGATCGGTCCGGCATCCGGCGCGAACAGGTCGCGGTCGATCACGACCAGGTCCGCGAGCTTGCCCGTCTCGATCGTGCCCGTGACGTCGTCGAGGTGGTTGACGTACGCGGAGCCGAGCGTGAACCCGTGGATCGCCTCCGCGAGGGTCAGCCGCTCGGACGGCAGGAAGACCTCTCTCTCACCCCGCGACTCGGGCCAGACCCGCTCGACCGCCACCTCCATCTCGAGCAGCGGGTTCGCGGTCGAGACGCTCCAGTCGGAGCCCATCGCCAGCCGCGCCCCGGCGCGCAGCAGGGAAGCGAACGGGTACTGCCACGTCGTCCGCTCTGGCCCGAGGAACGGGATCGTCAGCTCGTCCATCTGCGATTCGTGGCACGCCCACAGCGGTTGAGCGTTGCCGGCCACGCCGAGCGCGCCGAAGCGCGGGAGGTCGTCCGGGTGGATCACCTGGATGTGGGCGATGTGCGGCCTGGTGTCCGACGGGCCGTTCACGGCACGGGCCGCGGCGACGGCATCGAGCGACTCGCGGACGGCGCGGTCGCCGATCGCGTGGAAGTGGGGCTGGAGCCCCGCCGCGTCGATCCGGACGACGGCCTCATTCAGCACCTCCGGGTCGATGAAGCCGATCCCGCGTCGGGTGCCGGGCCGCCCGTCCGCCTCGAGATACGGATCCAGCATCGCCCCGGTGAACGTCTCGAGGACGCCATCGGTCATCAGCTTCACGCTGTTCGGCCGGTACCGGCCCGCCGGGCCGCGCCGGGACCGTTCGATCAGCTCGTCGACCTGTTCGAGCCCGCGTTCCCGATCCCACCACAGCGCGCCCTCGACCCGCCCGGTCATCCAGCCGGCCGCGGCTGCCCGCCGGTACGTCGCGTCGCCGGGCGGCTCGACGATCGCGTCCTGCCAGGCCGTGACCCCGAGCGAGTGCAGGATCCGCTGCGCCGACCGGAGGCCCTCGTCGCGGGTCGCGTCGCTCGTGGGCGGGAGGAGCCGCTCGACGATCTCCGCGGCCGCCTCGTGGAGCGTGCCCGTCGGGGTGCCGTCGGGGTCGCGCTCGATCCGGCCGCCCGCCGGGTCCGGAGTGTCACGGTCGATCCCGGCCAGCTCCAGGGCTCTGGTGTTGACCCATGACGAGTGGCCGTCGCGATTCGGCAGGAACGCCGGCCGATCGGGGACGGCGGCGTCGAGGTCCTCGCGACGTGGCACGCCCCGCTCGAAATCGGCCATGGACCAGCCGCTGCCGATGACCCAGGCCAGGGCGGGGTGGGCCTCCGCGTACGCCCGGACCGTCTCGACGACCGCCTCCCGGCCGCGCGCGTCGCGGACGTCGCACTCGATGAGGTCGATGCCCGCGCCGATCGGGTGGACGTGGGCGTCCTGGAACCCGGGGACGAGCAGGCGGCCGCGCAGATCGATCACCCGGGTGGACGGGCCGATGAGCGGCCGGACGTCCGCAGCCGACCCGACGGCAACGATCCGTTCGCCGCGGATCGCGACCGCCTCGGCGCGCGGGCGCGCGGGGTCGACGGTGTGGACGTGGCCGCCGGTCAGGACGAGGTCGACGGGAGCGTCGGGGTTCGGCATGGCGGTCAGGATGGCAGCCGTTGGCTGACGTCCGGCGGACGACCCGGACCGCGGGACGGGCGTGGCCGGTCGGCGTCCTCGACGGGACCTATCCTGCGCCGATGACCACCACCGTCGAGCTCATCCATCCCGGTTACATCCGCGACGAGGGCCACGTCGGCAGCAGCATCACGCTCATCCGGGACGGCGACGCGATCATCGTCGCCGACCCCGGGCTGTGCGCATCCCACGCGACGATCCTCGACCCGCTCGCCGCGCGCGGCATCCGGCCGGAAGACGTGACGCACGTCTTTCTCAGCCACCACCACCCCGACCACACGCTGAACGCCGGGATGTTCACGAACGCCTGGGTCATCGACTTCTGGGCGAAGTACCGCGGCGATCTCTGGCTCGACCATGACGGCGACGGCTGGAACCTCTCGCCGAACGCCCAGCTCTGGCTGACCCCGGGTCACAGCGAGGAGGACGCGTCGCTGATCGTCGGGGCCGATGACGCGGTCTATGCGCTGACCCATCTCTGGTGGCGGTCCGATCGGACGCCCGTGGAGGATCCATTCGCCCCGGACCAGGCCGTGCTCGACGTCCAGCGCGAGCGGGTCCTCGCCGCGGTCGACATCGTGATCCCCGGCCACGACGAGGCCTTCCGGGTCGAGCGGTAGAGCCGTCGGCCGCGGGACCCGCGCCCGCCCTCAGCCGCGCGTCGCGAGGACGTTGAGCCGGACGTAGTCCACCACTGGCTCGCCGATCCGCTCGGCGACCTCGTGGACGAACGCGTCGCGCTCCTCGGGCGGCAATCGGTCGACGTGCCCCCCGAGGATCGCCGTGCGCAGGAACGCCTCGAACGGCTCGCCGGGCTCGAACCGGGTCGCCTCCGGCTGGAGCCAGGCGCGGACGTCGACGAACCCGTTCGCGGTCAGGCGGGCTGTCGTCGCATCGGGCGTCTCGTAGTGGGCGGCGCCGACCCAGCCGTCGCCGATGGTCGCGAGGATCGCCTTGACGGAGGCGATGTTGCCGGCGCCGCCGAACTGGGCGCTCAACCGACCGCCCGGACGGATCACGGCGGCCAGGTTCCCGAAGAGGGCGTGGTGGTCCGGTACCCAGTGGAAGGTCGCCGTCGAGAGGATGGCGTCGGCCGGGCCGCCCGGCACATCAAAGGGCCGGCCGAGGTCGGCGACGACGTAGTCGATCCGGTCGCCGAACCGGGCGAGGCGCGCGCGCGCGGCATCGACCATCGAGGGTGAGGCGTCGACCGCGACGACGCGGCCTCGTGGCAGACGCTGGGCGAGCGACTCGGTGACGCGGCCGCTGCCGCAGCCGGCGTCGAGGACCGTCTCGTCGCCGGCGAGCTCGAGCCGGTCGAGCACGGCGGCGCCCCAGCGGGTCTGCGGGTCCGCGACGCGGTCGTACGTGGC
>DATBPR010000565.1:0-3243 GCA_036561285.1 Candidatus Limnocylindrales bacterium
ACCCTCGCGGGATCGTTGACCTACCTGTACGTCGCCTTCCAGGCGATCGCCGGGAAGCTCACGCTCGGCGACCTGACCCTGTACACGCAGGCGGCGTCGTCCGTGCAGTCGTCGGTCCAGGGCCTGCTAAGCGGGTTCGGCTCGATGTACGAGAACCAGCTCTACCTGAACGACCTGTTCGACCTGCTGGCGACGCCGTACGGCATCGAGGCGCCACCGACCCCCACGACCGAGGCGATCGGGGCCGTCGCGGCGGCCGCGGTCGAGCGGCGGGAGCCGACCTTCGGCGAGGTCGAGTTCGACCATGTCACCTTCGCCTACCCCGGCTCCGGCCGCGAGGCGCTCCACGACGTCTCGATGCGGATCATCCCGGGCGAGACCGTGGCGGTCGTCGGCCGGAACGGGGCCGGCAAATCGACCCTGATCAAGCTCCTCTGCCGGCTCTACGACCCGACCGAGGGGCGGATCCTGCTCGACGGCGTCGATCTCCGCGAGCTGGAGCCGGCGGCCGTCCGCCGCCTGATCGGCGGGATGTTCCAGGACTACGTGACGTACCAGGCGACGGCGGCGGAGAACATCGGCCTCGGCGAGCTCGGCCGGCTCGAGGACCGCGAGGCCGTCGAGGAGGCGGCCCGGAAGGGCGGCGCCGACAGCCTTCTCGGGCGTCTGCCGGATGGCTGGGACACGCCGCTCGGCAAGTGGTTCGACGGCGGTGTCGAGCTGTCGGGCGGAGAATGGCAGAAGATCGCCCTCGGGCGGGCCTTCATGCGCGACGCCCGGATCCTCGTCCTCGATGAGCCGACGTCCGCCCTCGACGCCCAGGCGGAGTTCGAGCTGTTCGCGCGGCTCCGGCGGCTGGCCGCCGGGCGGACAGCGATCTACATCTCCCACCGGTTCTCGACCGTCCGGCAGGCGGACAGGATCCTGTTCCTCGAGCACGGCACACTCGTCGAGGAGGGGACGCACGAGGAGCTGATGGCGCTCGGCGGCCGCTACGCCCGGCTCTTCACGCTGCAGGCGGCGGCCTACACGGGCGCCTCGATCGAAGGGCTGGTCGACATGGGCGGGATCGCGACCGAGGAGGACGTCGATCCGGACGCGGACGGGGCAAACGGGGCAGGGGAGCCCGGGACCGCAGGAACGGCTCGGGTGTCCGACGAGTCGCCGCGTGGTGACGAGACCGCCGATCAGCTCTTCGTCCGGCCACCGGCCACGTGAGGCCGCGGCGCCGCTCGGTCGCGGTCGCGACGGCCGCGGGCGCGGCCCTCGCACTCGGCGGCGCGATCGCCCGGCAGTCCGCGGGAGACCGGCTCTCCGCCCGGACGGAGCGGCGGCTCAACCGCATCGCCGATCCCGGGCCGTACGTCCTGCCCGCGGCCGTCGCCGACCTCCACGAGCGGCTGACGGTCGTCGACCTCCACGCCGACTCGCTGCTCTGGGGCCGCAATCTCCTGCGACGCTCCGACCGCGGCTCGGTCGACTTCCCGCGAATGGTCGAGGGCAACGTCGCGCTCCAGGTCTTCGCCGTCGCGACGAAGGTGCCGCGACACCTGAACTACGAGCGGAACGACGATCGAACCGACGACGTCACGCTCGTCGCCCTCGTCCAGGGCTGGCCGGCCGCCAGCTGGCGGAGCCTCCTCGCCCGGGCCGAGCACCAGGCCGGCCGCCTCCGGCGGATGGCGGCTGACTCGGGCGGCCAGCTGACGCTGATCCGGACGGCCGGGGATCTCGACCGGCATCTCGAACGTCGCGCCGGAGACCCCACGCTCGCCGCCGGCCTGCTCGCGATCGAGGGCGCCCACGCGCTCGACGACGAGGTGCTCAACCTCGACCGGCTCGACTCGGCCGACTACCGGATGGTCGGCCTCGCCCATTTCTTCGACAACGCGTTCGCGGGCTCCGCCCACGGAGTCGATGGCGGCGGTCTGACGCCGGCCGGCCGGGACCTGATCGCCGCCCTCGAGCGACGGCAGATCCTCGTCGACGTCGCCCACGCCTCCGAGGCGACGATCGACGACGTCCTTCGGGTCGCGACCCGCCCCGTCGTCGCGTCGCACACGGGGGTCCGTGGGGTCGCCGACCACGGGCGGAACCTGGGCGACGACCAGCTCCGCCGGATCGCCGCGACCGGGGGAATCGTGGGGATCGGGTTCTGGCCCGCGGCCTGCGGCGGCGAAACGGTCGACTGGATCGCCCGGTCGATCGCCCACGCGGTCGCGGTCGTCGGCGCGGACCACGTCGCGCTCGGCTCCGACTGGGACGGAGCCGTGACGGTCCCGTTCACCGCTGCGGGGATGGGCCTGCTCACTGGGGCCCTGGTCGGACACGGCCTCGACGAGACCCAGATCGGCGCCGTCATGGGCGGCTCGGCGATCCGGCTCCTGCGCGAGACGCTGCCGCGGGCCTGACCCGGCGACGCCGTCACGTTTGCTAGCATCTCGCGACCAGCGCACGCGACCGTCCCTGCCATGGCCGGCGCCCGGAGGAGCCTCTCTTGACCCAGTCCCCCCAGCCCGACCCGGATGAGGTCGCGCCTGCCGTTGCGAGCCTCGACACGATCGTCTCGCTCAGCAAGCGGCGCGGCTTCGTCTTCCCGTCGAGCGAGATCTACGGCGGGATCAACGCCGTCTGGGACTACGGGCCGCTCGGCGTCGAGCTGAAGAACAACGTCAAGCGCGCCTGGTGGCGGGCGATGGTCCAGGAGCGCGAGGACATCGTCGGACTCGACGCCGGGATCCTCATGCATCCCCAGGTCTGGGTGACGTCCGGCCACGTCGGCAGCTTCAGCGACCCGCTCGTCGAGTGCGGGACCTGCCATCGCCGGTACCGGCTCGACGAGCTGCCGGGCGCCGAGGGCCTGTCGGTCAGCGATCTGAGCGATCCGACCGTCATCGAGCGGTTCCACCTGATCTGCCCGAACGATGGCGGCCCGCTCTCGCCGCCGCGCCGCTTCAACCTGATGTTCCAGACCAACATGGGCCCGGTCCAGGACGACGCCTCCGTCGTCTACTTCCGGCCCGAGACGGCCCAGGGCTCGTACGTCAACTTCAAGAACGTCCAGCAGAGCTCGCGGAAGAAGATCCCGTTCGGGATCGCCCAGATCGGCAAGAGCTTCCGGAACGAGATCAGCCCGGGCAACTTCGTCTTCCGGATGCGCGAGTTCGAGCAGATGGAGATGCAGTATTTCGTCCAGCCCGGTGGACCGGCGTCGGCCCAGGCCTTCGAGGAGTGGCTGCCTCG
>DATBPR010000566.1:0-2505 GCA_036561285.1 Candidatus Limnocylindrales bacterium
CTCCGGCAGCGCGTCCGGCAGCGGGTTGTCCGCGCTCCGGGCCGGCGACATGTCGACCGGCCGGGCCCGCCGCTGGCTCGCCCCGAGCATGTCGAGACAGACGTTGGTCGCGATCCGGTAGAGCCACGAGCGGAGGCTCGAACGGCCCTCGAACGACGCGAACCCTCGCCAGGCGCGGATGAAGGTCTCCTGGACCGCGTCCTCCGCCTCGAAGGACGAGCCAAGCATCCGGTAGGCGTAGGCGGTGAGCTCGATGCGGTGACGCTCGAGGTCGGCGTTGAGGGTGGCGGACGGCGGGGCCGCGGTGGCCGCCGCGCCGCCATGGGCAGGGGCGCCGGCGAGATCGGTCATGGGTCCATTGTCTCCCGTCGGGCGCGATCCCGTCCCGCGCGGGAAGGCGGTCCAGCATTGATATCGTTCGGGCGATGCCGATCGTCGACGTCCACACCCACATGTTCACGCGACGCTGGCTCGAGCTGGTCCGGACCCAGGGCGATCCGTACGGGATCCAGGTCCGGCCGGACGGGCGGGAGGAGGTCTATCGCGGGCTCACCCCGGTGGTGTTTCCCCAGCCCGGGCACTTCGACTACGACCTCCGGATCGCGACGATGGACGACGCCGGGATCGACGTCTCGATCGTCTCGCTGACCTGCCCGAACGTGTACTGGGGCGGCGAGGCGGTCAGCTGCGCGGCGGCGCGCGAGTCGAACGCGTCGATGGCGGAGGCCCAGGGGACGTACCCGGACCGGATCCGCTGGTTCGCGTCCCTGCCGTGGGAGTACCCGGATCGTGCGGTCGAGGAGCTGGCCCGGAGCTGCGCCGAGGGTGCGAGCGGCGTGATGGTCCTCGCCAACGTCGCCGGCCGGAGTCTCACCGAGGACGCCTTCGCGCCGATCTGGGCGGAGATCGACCGGCGGGCTCTGCCAGTGCTCGTCCATCCCGGCGAGCCGCCGGGCGCCGACCTCATGGACATGGGCAGGTTTGACTTGAGCTGGTCGGTCGGCTTCATGTTCGACACGACCCTCGCCTTCGTCCGGATGATCTTCGACGGCTTCCTCGACCGGTACCCGGACCTGAAGCTCATCGCGGCCCACGGCGGTGGCACGCTCCCCTACCTCGTCGGGCGGTTCGAGAAGGGCGACGCGGTCGAGCTCGCGGAGCGACGCCGGATGACGGCCCACCCGACCGACTACCTTCGCCGGATCTGGTACGACTGCGTCACCTACGACCTCGGGGCCCTGCGCTACCTCATCTCGGTGGTCGGCGCGGATCGGGTGCTGTTCGGGACGGACTGGCCGCACCAGGTCCACGACATCGCCGGGTCGCTCGCGAACACCGCGGCCCTGCCGGCGGACCAGCGCGACGCGATCCGGGGCTCGACGGCCGTGCGACTCTTCGGGTTGTAGCGGGCAGGTCCCGCGGGGGAGGCGCGAGATGGCAAAGGACGTGCCGGGCGCGGCGACGGCCGCCTCGATCCCCGCCTACGACCGGGTCATCGCCAGCCGGCCCGAGGTCGAGCGGAAGGGCGCGAAGATCCCGTACACGTCGCTGAGCGGGAACATGTCGAGCTATCTCGCCGAGGACGGCACGCTGGTTCTGCGCCTGTCCCCGGCCGACCGCGAGGCCTTCCTCGCCCGGTACCAGAGCCGCCTCCACGAGGCATACGGGACGGTCCAGAGGGAATACGTCGACGTGCCGGCCGATCTGCTCGAGGCGACGGATGACCTCGTCCCCTGGTTCGCCGCGAGCGTGGCGTACGTCGGCGGCCTCCGCCCGAAGCCGACGAAGCGCTCACGCGGATGAGGCTCGGCGTCTCGTGACCGCGGCCGCCGACGCCCGCGCGCCCGAGCCGGTCCCGCGTGCCTGGCTGGTCCTGCTCGTCCTGCCCGTCGTCGGGCTCGCCCTCCTGCTCGGCGAGCCGCGTCTCGACCTCCAGTGGGAGCACCACCCGAGCCACTTCTGGCTCGTCCTCGCGACCGCGATCGTCAGCGTCGCGCTCGCCTATGTCACGAGCGTCGTCGCCGGCCGCCAGCGGGACGCCCGCCTCGTCCTGATCTCACTGGCATTCTTCTCGGCCGCCGGGTTCCTCGGCCTGCACGCGCTGGCCACCCCGGGCGTTCTCCTCGCCGGCTCGAACAAGGGCTTCGTCATCGCGACGCCGATCGGGCTGTTCATCGCCTCGATCTTCGCCGCCTGCTCGGTGACCGCCCTCGGCGGACCGCGGGCGATGGTCGTGCTCCGCTCCCGAACCCTCCTGTTCGCGATCCTGTCGGTCGCGATGGTGGCCTGGGCCGTCCTGTCCATCGCCGGCCTGCCGCCACTCGACGGCGCCCTGCCACCCGGCGAGGCGATCGGGCCCTTGACGGTCCTCGCGGCGATCAGCGTGGCGCTCTACGCCTTCGCCGCGATCCGGACGCTGGAGTTCTACCGGCGCCGCGGCGGTGTCGTCATCCTCGCGATCGGCGTGGCCCTCGTGCTCCTCGGCGAGGCGATGGTGGCCGTCGT
>DATBPR010000567.1:0-4386 GCA_036561285.1 Candidatus Limnocylindrales bacterium
GCCGTCCCTCGCCGTTTCTGCCAGCCCGTCAGCGAGCCTCGTCCCGTCCGCGGCGCCGACACCCGCTCGAACCGTCGCGCCGACGGCCGATCCGGCCATCAAGGCCCTGGACGATCTCGATGCCGCGATCTCGGCCGCGCGTGGCGGGCGCAACGGGCTGAAGGGGAAAGAGGCGAACGACCTCGCGTCACGGGTTGCGCAGGTTCGTCGCGATCTCGACGCCGGCGATCGGTCGAAGGCGCTCCGGGACGCGAAGGAGTTGGACCAGCAGGTCCGGGACCGCGCCGACAACGTCGACAACGAGTCCGGGAATCGACTGACCGCCGCTTCGGCGGCGCTCCTGAAGGCTCTCGGCGCCGACTCGGCGACGGGCGGCGACTGATCGGGGGATCATGGTGGGTGCGACGCCCCCCGCGATGACGAGGATCCCGATGACCGCCGAAGCCCAGACCCCCGCAGACCTGCTCCGCCCGCTCCGACGGACCCGCCAGATCCGGCAGTTCGAGGGGGCGCCGGTGGACCCGGAGATTCTCGAGGCCCTGGCCGATGTCGCCCGCTGGACGGGGAGCAGCCGCAACAGCCAGCCGTGGCGGTTCATCGTGATCACGGAGCCGTCGACGCTCCGGGCCCTCCATGAAGCGGGCCTGCCCCAGACCCGTGGGCTCGAGACCGCGCCGGCCGCGATCGCGATCGTCCTCCCGTCCGACCCGGCTGGGGCCGTCCACGACGCCTACGACGACGGGCGCGTCGCCGAGCGTCTGCTCGTCGCCGCCGCGATCCTCGACATCGGCGCCGGGATCAGCTGGATCCGCACGGACGTCCGGCCCGCCGCGGGCACGATCCTCGGCCTGCCGGATGACTGGATGGTCCGGACGGTCGTCCAGATCGGTCATCCGACCGCAGAGGCCCGGGCGCCCAAGTCGCCGCCCGGCGACGCCCGCCTCCCGCGGAGCCAGACCGTATTCGCGGAGCGCTGGCCGGCCGACTGATCGGGCGAGGAACCGGGCCGCGCGAGCCCCGGGCCGCCGGTCCGCTCCGGGGCCACGCAGCAACGCCGCCTTACCGTCCCCTTACACGATCCCGGATCGGCGGACCGGGGCCGTCGTATCCTCCGCCGCGATGAAGACGATCCTGGTCGTCGACGACGAGCGCCACATCGTCGACCTCGTCCGGCTCTACCTGGAGAAGGAGGGCTACGCGGTCGTCACGGCGGCAGACGGCGAAGAGGCGCTCGATCGCCACGCACGGCACGATCCGGATCTCGTCGTCCTCGACCTCCAGCTGCCGAAGCTCGACGGGTTCGAGGTCTGCCGCGAGATCCGCCGCCGAGGCGACACGCCCGTCCTGATGCTCACGGCACGCGACGACGACATCGACGCGATCGTGGGCCTCGAGCTCGGCGCCGACGACTACGTGACCAAGCCCTTCAACCCGCGCGCGCTGGTCGCCCGGGTCAAGGCCATCCTCCGCCGGACCGACGTGACCGCCCGTGGCGGGCGGCCGATGGAGGTCGGCGCGCTCCGGATCGATCCGCGCCGGCGCGAGGCGACCGTCGCCGGCCGGGACCTCGGGCTGCGGGCGCGGGAGTTCGACCTCCTCGCGGCCCTCGCCCGCGACCCGGGCGTCGTCCTCACGCGCGACATGCTCCTCGAGGACGTCTGGGGGACCGACTTCCCCGGCGAGACCCGGACGGTCGACGTCCACGTCGGCGAGGTCCGCCGGAAGCTCGGCCCGGACGGCCCGCCGATCGAGACCGTCCGCGGCGTCGGCTACCGGCTCGTCCCGCCCGGTCGCGAGCCGATCCCGGCGACCGTCAGCCCCGCCGACCCGCCGCCGGCCGGCTGAGCGATGCCCGCCAGCCTCACCGGGCGGATCGTGGGCGCGTTCGCGCTCCTCGCGATCGCCCTGTGGCTCGCGATCGGCGCGACGATGTTCGTGGTCCTGCGCGGCCTCCATGCCGATGCAACGTCCAGCTCCCTCGCCGACATCGCCCAGACGTTCGCGGTCCGCATCCGCGCCGCCGCCGTCAACCGCGAGGTGCAGCAGGTCGTCAACCAGATCCGGAACGAGGTCGCGGGCAGCGGCGTCACGATCCAGCTGCTGGCGTCGGACGGGACGACCGTCGAGATCGGCGCGACGGACCCGCAGCCGGTCGAGCCCATCGTGATCCCGGCGGCGACGAAGATCGGCGACACGCTGACGGGCCTGGCGCCGTTCACCGACGGCGATCAGCACGACTACGCGGCCCTGGTACTCCGCGGCCCGAACGCCCCCGTCTACCGGGCGGTCCTCCTGTCGACGGTCGACACGTCGGGCGCGGCGGCCCTCCGTGACGTCACCCGGACCCTTCCGATCGTCATCCTGGCGACCCTCCTGGTCGGAGCCCCGATGGCCGTCCTGCTCTCACGTTCCGTCGCCCGGCCCCTGGACCGGTTGCGACGGCGCCTCGGGGAGCTGGTCGATCCGCAGCGGGCACCCGCGGAGCCCCTCCC
This sequence comes from Candidatus Limnocylindrales bacterium, assembly GCA_036561285.1. Taxonomy (GTDB): domain Bacteria; phylum Chloroflexota; class Limnocylindria; order Limnocylindrales; family CSP1-4; genus CF-46. Next base: position 2,493 of record DATBPR010000567.1, read on the forward strand.
GGCGTCCGGACCGCGCGAGGTCCGCGATCTGACCGATCGGGTGAACGTGCTGGGCGTCGAGCTCGCCCGGACCCGCGCCCGGGAGAGCGAGCTGCTCGCCGACCTGCGCCACGACCTCCGGACGCCCCTGACCGTCATCGGCGGGTACGCGACGGCCCTGGCCGACGGCACCGCCACGGGCGAAGCGGCGGAGCGGGCAGCCGCGGCGATCGTCGAGGAGACGACGCGATTGGATCGGCTGGTCGCGGAGCTCGGCGCCATCGACCGGGTCCGGACCGGCACAGACACGCTCCGCCTCGAGCCGCTCGACGCGGGCGCGGTCCTCGCGGCCACGGTCGACCGATTCGCAGCCAAGGCCGGGGCGGCCGGCGTGAGCCTGGCGCTCGGGACGTCCGCCGCCCGCCCGGATGGCAGCTCGCTCGCGCTCGTGGCCGATCGACTCGCCCTCGACCGGATCCTCGGCAACCTCGTCGACAACGCCCTGGCCGTCCTCGGTCCCGGTGGTTCGGTCCGCCTCGAGGCGCGAGCCGTCCGGGACGCGGCCGGTGTCGCCGGCGACGCGATCGCCTTCTCGGTCGTGGACGACGGTCCGGGCTTTCCCCCGGGCGCCACCGATCGGGCATTCGAGCGGTTCTACCGCGGCGACGCCGCCCGGTCCGGGGGCGGGTCCGGCCTGGGGCTGGCGATCGTTCGGGAGCTCGCCCGGGCCCATGGCGGCACGGCGATCGCGGAGAATCTCGTTCCCCACGGCGCCCGCGTCAGCGCTGTCCTGCCAGTGGCGCCGCCCGTCGTTGCGTCGGCGATCCCGTCGACGCCACCGCCGGCGTCGGAGCCGCGACCGGCCGCGTCCTGAGGCGGCGCAGCCCCGGCCGGAGTCGCCCACGCTCCCTCCGTCAGGGAAGCGGCGGGACGTCCTTCCACGCGTTGAAACCGATCACCGACAGCACCACCATCAGCACGACCAGGAGGACCACCGCAACGATCCGCGCCACGGGAGTGGCCAGGAAGTTGCCGGCCGCGAGCTGGCCACTCGATCCCGGCTGCCACATCGACCGGAGCGTCGGGACCTTGCCAGGCGCGAACGCGATGGCGAGGAGCACCCCGGCGATCAGGCCGCCGATGTGGGCCATGTTGTCCACGATCCCCGTGCTCAACCCGAAACCGATGTTGATCAGGATCAGGATCCCGATCTGGCCGGCGATGTTCCGGCTGGCCCGATCGAGCACGGGAAGGTGCAGGCGGGTCGCGATGAAGAGGATCCCGAAGAGCCCGAAGATCGCGCCCGAAGCCCCGGTGCCGCGCGGCGCATCGCCGAACGCGAAGGTCGTCAGGGAGGCGAAGATCGCCGCCACGACGTAGAACCCGACGAAGCGGACCGGGCCGTACAGGCGCTCGACGATCGGCCCGACGAGGTACAGGGCGTACATGTTGCCGCCGAGGTGGAGCAGCGTCAGCCCGAACGCCTCCGGCGACGGGTCGCCGTGCACGAGCGTCACCGTCAGGAGGCGCCAGATCTGGCCGTCGGCGATCCGGGGCTTGTCGAGCCACAGCAGCCGGTAGATGTCGATGCCGTTCGCGGCGAGCGCCGCCGCGAGCGAGACCGCGATCGTGATGCCAAGGATCGCGTACGTGGCGATCGCGAGATGGCTGCCTCGGCCGCGGGCGAAGTACCGCCGCGAGGCCCGGACGTTGCCCGTCTCCTTCGCCAGCCAGCCGAGCCGATTCGCGATCTCCGCCTTGTCCGGCGGTGGCGCCCGCCGATCGGCCTCGCGATACGCGGCGATCGCCCCGTTCAGGTCGCCATCACGGACCCGGGCCGCGGCGACGTTCCGCCAGGCCGCGTACGTGGACGTCGACTCGGGCAGCTCGAGGATCGTCTCCCAGGTCCGGACGG
>DATBPR010000568.1:0-3396 GCA_036561285.1 Candidatus Limnocylindrales bacterium
TCGATGCGGGGCGGGTCGTCGCGGAGGGCACGCCAGCCGAGCTCAAACGGCTCGTCCCGGGTGGCAGCGTGCGCCTCGAGTTCGGCGACGAATCGCGCCTCGAGCGGGCTGAGCTCGCCCTGGGTGCCGGCTCGCGCGACCTGCAGGGCCTCGCGCTCGAGGTGCCGAACGACGGCGGCGTCCATTCGCTCCGGCAGCTGCTCGACCGGCTGGACGAGGCCGCGATCGAGGTCGACGGCCTGTCGGTCCGGTCGGCCGATCTCGACGAGGTCTTCCTGTCCCTCACCGGCCGGAGCGACGGCCGCCCCACTGACGAGAAGGTCGCCGCCCGATGAACGCCTACGTGCTCAGCGACTCCGCGACGATGCTCCGGCGGAGCCTCCGCCGGATGCGCCGCTACCCATCCCTCACGTTCTTCATCGCGGCGATCCCCGTCGTGCTCCTGCTCCTGTTCGTGTACGTCCTCGGCGGCACGCTCGGGGCCGGGCTCGGCGTGCCGGGCGTGCCCGCCGGCCTGGGCGGCTCGAGCCCCGGGCGCCAGGCCTACATCGCCTACGTGATCCCCGGGATCTTCCTGATGACGGTCGCCGGGGTCGGCCAGGGCACGGCGATCACGGTCGCGATGGACATGACCGCGGGCATCGTCGCGCGCTTCCGGACGATGGCGATCGCGCGAGCGGCCGTGCTCGCCGGCCACGTGATCGGCAGCGTGATCCAGGCCGGCCTGGCCCTCGCGATCGTGGTCGTCGTCGGACTGCTCGTCGGGTTCCGCCCGACGACGGAGCCGCTCGCGTGGCTCGGGGCCCTCGGGCTCCTGGCCCTGACCGCCTTCGCCGTCAGCTGGCTGTCGGTGGCGCTGGGAATGGTCACCGGCAGCGTCGAGACGGCGAGCAACCTGCCGATGATCCTGACCCTGCTCGTCTTCTTCAGCTCGGCGTTCGTGCCCACCGCGTCGATGCCCGATCCGTTGCGGTGGTTCGCCGAGCACCAGCCGTTCACGCCGATCACGGAGACGCTGCGGAGCCTGCTGTTCGGCGCCCCGCTCGGCGACAACGGAGTCGTGGCGCTGGCGTGGTGCGTCGTGGTCTCGATCCTCGCGGCTCTCTGGGCGCGCCGCCTGTACGAGCGCAGTCCGTTGCGAACCCCGGCCTGACCTCGCGACGCGGGCCGCCTCCCGCGGAGCGCTGGAGCGCCCGTGCCAGAATGCCCGCGTGGGAAGCACTGCGGGCGCCACGGACGCCGCCCGTCCCGGGAACGCTCCGCTGACCGGTCATGCGGAGAGCCCGAGCCGGCGGCGTTGGGCGGTCCTCCGCCGCGCACTCCGGCACGAGGTGGGACGCCTCCACGACCGGCGCCGGATCGCGGCGATGGCGATCCTTATCATCACGTTCGGGACCCTGGCGGCCGGTCTCGTCGCCCGGGGCGAACCGGCGGGCGCGGACGCGCGGGCGTACTGGGCGGCCGTCCGGATCTGGCTCGGCGGCGGCGACCCGTACCGCCCGACCGGGCCGTTCCTGCCCTACGTCTATGCCCCATGGATGCTCCCGGTCTTCGCGCCGTGGGCGCTCCTGCCGTGGGACGTCGCCTGGTACGTCTGGCGCGGCGGGACGATCCTCGCCTTCCTCTGGTCCGTCCATTGGGCGTATTCGCGACGACCGCTGACGACGGCCCTGACCGTCCTCGTCCTGGCGTTCCCGATCGGGGCGAACCTCGACACCGGAAACATCAACCTGCCGCTGGCCCTGCTCCTGTTCGCGATGCCGTTCGTCGGTCCGCTTGCGGCAGGGGCGATCTGGGCGATGGCGACCTGGATGAAATGGGTGCCCGTCGTGTTCGTGCTCGTGATGAAGCCGCGGGCGCGCCTCTGGGGACTGCTGTTCCTCGCGGTGTCGATCCTGTTGAGCCTCGCGACGCTGCCGGAGACGATCGCCCAGCTCGAGGCGCTGGTCGGGTTCGGCCGGCGGCCGATCCGCCTCGACTACCTGGTCTTCCTCTGGGCCCTGGTGCCAATCCTCTGGCGCCGCACCGACCCGTTCGCCTGGCTGCGGCCGGCCTGGTGGCGCGGCCGATGGACCGCGCTCCGTGGCGAGCGGCGGTCCCGGCAGCGACAGGCTCGCGGCTGGGTCGGAATCCCGTACGGGTCGCCGGACGATCGGCGGCTACCGCCGACCGCAGCAGCAACGCCCCCGAGCTCGCAGGCGGCGATGGGACGGGGCGATCTGGGCGACGTACCGCCAGCCGAGGCGCTCGCCACGGACGCCGCCGAGACCCGCCTGCACTCGTCGGGCTGACCCCGATCGTCGACCTTGACGCTGCCGGCGCGGACGGTCAGGCCGGCGGGACCGTCAGGCCGGCGCGGACCGTCAGGCCGGCGCGGCCACCTGGTCGGCCTGGCCCTCGACCCGTGACGGCTCGTGGACCGGGCGGAGGAAGAGGGCGCCGAGCAGGAAGTACACCGCACCGAAGACAAGCTCGACCCGTTCGCCCATCCCGATCCCGAGCGAACGGTTCAGCGCGTCGATCAGCGGCCCGCCGATGATGACCGCGATCGTGGTCGATGACGCCGTCACGACGTTCGAGAGACCCATGTACCTGCCGGAAGCGGCCTTGGGGATGATGTCGGTCATCAGCGCCCAGTCGACTGCCAGGAAGGTCCCCTGGGATGCGCCGAAGATCGCCGCGCCGACGGTCGCCACGGCAATGCTCGGGGCCGCGGCGATGATCGCGACGCCGACGACGCCGAGCGCCGTGCAGACGTAGATCACGGGCTTCCGGCCCACCCGATCCGACAGGCGCGAGGCCGGCACGATCGCGAGCAGGCTCACGATCGTCGCCGCGATCAGCATGTTCAGGAAGGCGCCGCCGGCCTCCTCCTTCGTCAGCCCCTGGCTGTCGGCGAGGTAGAAGATGATGAAGTTCAGGACCGCCGCACCGCCCATCAGGATGAACAGCCGCGAGCCGAGAAGCCAGAGGTAGCTCGTCTCGCGGAGGATGTCGGTGCCCCACGTCTCGGCGGCGACCGAGAGCCAGGAACGGCCCTCGCGGGGCTTCGCGGCAGGGCCGTTCGGGACGCGGAGAACGACGCTCAGCATCGTGACGAGCTCGATCACCGCGATCGCCATGATCGCGAGCCCGACGTTCCCCTGCTGTGTCGCGATCGCGCCGAGAGCGAAGCCGGTGACGTTGCCGAGGACCTGCATCAGCCCGACCATCGCGCTCGCCAGACCCACCTGCCGCTCCGGCACGAGGTCCGGCACATAGCCCTGGAACGGACCGCGGGCGACGTTCGTGCTGAACGCGAGCAACGTGACGAAGGCGGCGATCGCGAGCAGCGAGTTGGCGGTCGCGATCCCGAGCAGGAACAGCACGTCGAAGGAAGCCCCGACGACGATGTAT
>DATBPR010000569.1:0-3382 GCA_036561285.1 Candidatus Limnocylindrales bacterium
CCGAATGGTCCATCGACAGGGGGTTCGTGACCGTGATCGTGCGGCCGCCGGCCGGCGTCCCATCGGCGACCGGCGCCGTCTCCGCGGTCCACACGAACCGCTCGGCCTGCGCGGGGGCGACGAGGGCGTGGGTCACGACCTCCGTGAGGCCCGCGCCGGCGATGGCCTCGCGGATCCGGTCCCGGACGGCGAGCGGCGACCGGCGGAAGGCGGGCATCGCCGTGTCCGGAAGGATCCCGGGGATCGTCTCGTACCCGCGCACGCGGGCGACCTCCTCCGTCACGTCGGCCTCGATGGCGATGTCGCGCCGCCAGATCGGGACGATCGCGACCAGCACATCCGACGGATCCGCCTCGACGGCCAGTGGCTCGCCACCCGCCGCGACCGGCACGATCCGGTCTGCCGGCTCGGCAGTCGCCGGCTCGGTCTCGACACCGACGCGGGCAAGGAGCTCGCGCTGCTCGCCGGCCGCGAGGGCGACGCCGAGCAGGCGGCTCACCCGGGCGGGCCGGAACGGGACGCGGGTGGGACCCGGCTCTGCCGGCGCGCTGTCGACCCGGCCGCGCGCCACGGACCCGCCGGCCCACTCGGCGACGAGCCGCGCCGCTCGATCGGCGCCGATCCGGGCGAGCCGCGTCTCCTGGCCCTTCTCGAAGCGGAGGCTCGCCTCGGACCGGAGCGCGTAGCGCTGGCCCGTCCGGCGGATGAGGATCGGGTCGAAGATCGCGCTCTCGACGATCACCCGGTTCGTCGCGTCCGAGACCTCGGACTCGGCGCCGCCGATGATCCCGGCGATCCCGAGCGGGCCTCGCTCGTCGGCGATCAGCAGCGTGTCGCTGTCGAGCTGGCGGGCGATGTGGTCGATCGTCTCGAGACGCTCGGCGGCCTCCGCGCGCCGGACGATCAGCCGGTGACGGCCGCCTGCGTCGCGCGCGACGCCGTCGGCGTCGTAGGTGTGGATCGGCTTGCCCAGCTCGAGCATCACGTAGTTGCTGACGTCGACGACATTGCTGATCGGGCGCTGGCCGGCGGCCCGCAGTCGCATCTGGACCAGATCCGGAGACGGACCGACCGTCACGCCGTCCACCCAGCGGCCGACGAATCGCGGACACCAGACGGGATCGCGCACGTCCAGCGCGACGAAGTCCGCGACGTCGCGGCCGTCCTCGACCGGATCGGTCCCGGGCCAGCGGAGCGGCGCACCGGTGATCGCCGCGACCTCGCGGGCGAGCCCGACGAACGACAGCGCGTCGCCGCGGTTGGGCTTCACGTCGACGTCCAGCACGACGTCGCCGTAGAGATCGACGAGCGCCGCCCCGATGGGGGCGTCCGGCGGCAGGATCAGGATCCCGTCGGCGTCGCCCGTCAGGTTCAGCTCGTCGCCCGAGCAGAGCATGCCGTTGCTGACGACGCCCATCTTCTCGGTCCGCTCGATCCGGCGATCCCCCGGCAGGACGGCGCCCGGGAGCGCGACCGGGACTCGCTGGCCGGCCGCGATGTTCGTCGCGCCGCAGACGATCGACAGCGGCTCGCCGCCGCCGTCCGGGTCGATCCGGACCGTCGTCAGCGACAGGCGATCGGCGTTCGGGTGCTTGTCGACCGTGAGGAGCTCGCCGACGACCACGTTCCGCCACTCGGCACCCCACCGCTCGATGCCCTTGACCTCCATTCCGAGCAGGGTCAATCGCTCGGCGAGGGCCTCGGGCTCGAGGTCGACCTCGACGTAGTCGCGGAGCCAGGACAACGGGACGCGCACGGTCGATCCCTACCCGGCCGAGACGAACTGGTCGAGGAACCGGAGGTCGTTCTCGAGGTACAGGCGGAGATCGCCGACGGAGTGCCGCAGGTTCGCGATCCGCTCGACCCCCATGCCGAATGCGAAGCCCTGGTAGCGCTCCGGGTCCAGGCCTCCCGCGCTGAGGACGACCGGGTGGACCATCCCCGCGCCGAGGATCGTCATCCAGCCGCTCCGCGAGCAGGCCGGGCAGCCGGAGCCGCCGCAGACGAGGCACTCGACGTCGAACGCGACCGACGGCTCCGTGAACGGGTAGTAGCCGGGCCGGAACCGGGTCCGCTTGTCGGCGCCGTACATGGCCTTCGCGAACTGGTCGAGGAGGCCCTTGAGGTCGCCCATCGTCGTGCCCTCGTCGACCATCAGCCCCTCGACCTGGAAGAACTCCGAGGCATGGCTGGCGTCGATCGCCTCGTAGCGATAGCAGCGGCCGGGGAGCAGGGCCCGGATCGGCGGCGCCGTGGACCGCATGACCCGGATCTGGCCAGGCGAGGTGTGGGTCCGCAGCAGGTGCCCCTCGATGTCGACGTAGAGCGTGTCCCAGAGGTCGCGCGCCGGGTGGTCGGGCGGGATGTTGAGCAGCTGGAAGTTCGTGACGTCGTCCTCGACCTCCGGGCCCTCGTACGTCACGAAGCCGAACTGGCCGAAGATGTCGGCGATCTCGCGGATCGTCTCGATGACGGGGTGGAGCGCGCCGCGACGGATGGGTCGACCCGGTGTCGTGACGTCGACGGCCTCGGACCGGAGACGTGCCTCCAGCTCCGCGTCCCGGAGAACCGTGCCGCGATCGGCGAGGGCGGCCTCGATCGCGCCGCGGACGACGTTGGCCACGGCACCGACCCGCGGCCGGTCCTCCGCCGGCAGCGCACCGATCCCGCGCAGGACGGCCGTGAGGCGGCCCTTCTTGCCGAGGACGTCGAGCTCGATCGCCTCGAGGGCCGGCACATCGGGGGCGCCCGCGATCGCCGCGAGCGCGTCATCGCGCAGCGCCTCGAGTTCGCGGGTCAGCTCGGCCAGATCCAATGGACCCTCTCTGGAATCAGAAACCCTCGACCATTGTCGTGGTCGAGGGTGTCCTCGGGCGGATGCGCTCCGGAGAGCGCGCTCCGACCTCGGAGAGCGAATGCCGGCCCTCGATCAAGGTTGCCGGCTCAAACGCTCTTGACGGCCTCGACGATCTTCGTAAAGGTCCCGGCGTCACGCACGGCGACGTCGGCGAGCGTCTTGCGGTCCAGCTCGATCTCGGCCTTCTTCAGGCCGGCGATGAACGCCCCGTACGTCATGCCGTTCTGGCGCGCCGCCGCGTTGATCCGGACGATCCACAGCTCGCGCATCTGGCGCTTCCGCTGCTTCCGGTCGCGGGTGGCGTAGGCCATCGCGTGGAGGTTCGCCTCGCGCGCGACCTTGATCAGTCGCGACTTCGCGCCCTTGCGGCCCTCGGCCGCATCCAGGAGCCGCTTGTGCCGGGCGTGGGAGGTGACGCCTCGCTTGACTCGTGCCATCGATCCGCTCCTACAGGTACGGCAGCAGGCGCCGCACCTGCTCGGCGTGCACGCCCTTCATCACCGACTTGCCCGCGTAGCGGCGGGT